>NZ_JBHVUV010000005.1:0-31849 GCF_042883905.1 Kitasatospora sp. NPDC058170 | reverse complement strand
GCTTCGGAGCCTTCGTCACGTTCTCGGGCTTCGGCGGAGCAGGCGTATCCGCCGTCGGACCACCCGCCGCCCGCTGCCGCGCCTGCGACTCCAGGACCGAGTTCGCGATGTCCGAACGCGCCGCCTTGTCCCCCGCACCCAGGCCATAACCCTTGTTCGGGAACGGCTCCGGCTTCGGCTTCGGCTCCGGCGCCGCATCAGCCCTGCGCTCGACATCAGCGAGCGTGGTGATGTTCGAGTCCGGCTTCGGAGCCTTCGCCGCGTTCTCGGGCTTCGGCGGAGCAGGCGTATCCGCCGTCGGACCACCCGCCGCCCGCCGCCGTGCCTGCGACTCCAGGAACTGTGCTCCCGGCGAGAGGACCTCCTCGACCCTGTTCCGGAGGTCGCCCGGGGCGGTGGGCTCCAGCGGACCGTTCTTCGGGGCGTCCTTCTCACCCGGTCCGCCGCCGTCCCGCGGGCCCGGCTTCGTGCGGCCGTCGTTCGCGACGGGGCCGTTCGCCTGGTTCTCCGCACCGATCGGAACCAGCGTGCCCTTCTTCGGCTCGTCGCCGTCGGACTGGTCGCGCTTGGGGCCCGAGGCGTCCTTGTCGGGCCGGGTCTGATCCGGCTTCAGGTCGGACTTCGGGTCCGGCCTCGGCTCCGGCCGGTTCGGGCCGGCGTCCCGGTTTCCGCCCGGTCCACCCGGACCGCCCTCGGTGCGCGGCGGCGGGCCGTCTCCTCCACCGCCGCCCTTGGGCGGGTTCGGGGGGTTCGGGCCGGGCTTCTGGTCCGGCGTCGGGTCGGGCCTGAGGTCGGGGCCGCCCGGGCCGGCGTCCTTGTGCCCGCCGGGGCCGCTCGGGCCGCCGGGGCCGCCCTCGGTCTGCGGCGGCGTGCCGCCCCCGCCGTCCTTCGGCGGGAGGTGGCCGGGGTTCGAGCCAGGGTTCGGGCCCTGGTTCGGGCCGGGATTGGCGTTGGGGTCCACGTGCGGCTTCGGACCGCCGCCGGGCCCGCTGTTGTGCCCGCCGGTGGAACCACCCGACGTCGCGGTGGAACCCGACGTCGCGGTGGAGCCGCCGGTGCGGTTGGCGCCGGCGTCGGCGTTCCTGCGCGCGTCGTTCCCACCGCCACCGGAGGATTCGGTGTTCCGCCGGGGGGCGGGCTCGGGGGCCTTCTGGTTGCCCGTACTGTCCTTCGAGCCGGACCTGTCACTCCCCCCTGACTTGTCGCCGCCACCCGACTTGTCGCTTCCGGCGGACCTGTCGTTCCCACCCGACCTGTCGCTCCCGCCGGACCTGTCGCTCCCGCCGGACTTGTCACCGCCACCCGACCTGTCGCCCCCGCCGGACTCCGTCACGACGCCCGGCTTCGGGGCATCCGGCTTCGGGGCATCCGGCTTCGGGGCACCACCGGACGACGAGGAGCCGCCGCCGCTCTTGTGGTCCGAACCGGAGGTGCTCGGCCCGCCCTCGGTGCGGTGGGAGGCGGGCGGCGTGGCGAGCGACGTCGTGGCGCCGGCCGCGTCGCCGCTGTGCAGGTGCGCGGTGCCGCCCGGGACGTGGTCGTAGCCGCCGGGTCGGGGCACCGGGAAGGGCGCGGGGTGGCCCGAGATGTTGCTGATCGCCGACAGCAGGTTCAGCGGGTGCATCGCGCCGTAGTACTTGCCGTTGGTGGCGTTGATCTGGGAGCTGTCCAGCCCCCGGACGAAGTCCACGTACTTCGTGGTCAGCGGCGAGGCCAGCCCCATGATCATGTGGCGGGCACCAGCCATCATGAAGCCGCCGAGGAAGCTCATCCCGCTGGCGGACCACTCGCCGTAGTAGATCTTGTTGAAGAAGCCCTCGGTGAGGTACTGGTTGGTCCCCATCTTGATCTGCTCGCCGAGGACGTGCCCCAGGACGAACATGGTGTTCATCCGGTCGACCCGGCCCGCGAGTTCGGGCAGCTTCTCGGCCAGCGTCCGCAGGCCCGCCGACGGGACGTGGGAGCCCCCCTCGGCGATCTCGCGCAGGGCGGTGGCGAAGGCGGTCCGGCTCGCGGCCGACCTGGCGCCGTTCTCGGCGAAGGTCTTGCCGAAGGCACGACCGAGATCCCTGGCCGTGGTGTTCCCGAGTTCCTTGCCGAGCCCCTTCTCGAAGATCTTCCCGAGGTTCTCCGCGAACCGCGCCCCGGCCGCGGCGCCCACCTTGCCGCCGGCTCCGAAGCCCTTCGACATGTACTGGGAGTTCTGCTTGAGCAGCTTGCTGATGTTCTTGGCGAACTCGGAGGCCGCCGGGTTGGCGAGCAGTCGCCCGGCCTCCTTGCCCACGCCCTTGGCGGCACCGCCCGCCGCACCGCCCGCGGCGCCGGAACCGAGCTCCCTGATCAGGGTGTTCAGTTCCTTGGTCACGAAGATCTTGGACAGGCCGGCGCCCAGCATCTTGCCGAGACCCATGCCCAGCAGGTGCAGCGGGCCGGCGATGGCTCCGCTGATCGCGCCCATGATCGCGGCCTGCTTGGTGAGCTCCTTGTCCCACTCGTGCCGGTTGCCCTGGCCGAACTGGATGCCCTGGAGGATCGCGTCCAGGACCAGGCCGCCCACCACGCCGAAGAAGGTGTGCGTCACGATCACCTGGACGAGCTTCTTCAGCAGGCCGATGATGATCAGCTTGACGGCCTGCTTGAACCCCTCCGCGGCGACCAGCGAGCCTCCGGCGGTGAACGGGGAGAAGGCGATGGCCAACGCGATCTCGATCAGCAGCTGGACGATCTGACCGATGATCATCCACTTGGTGTACTCGACGGTGTTCGCGACCTTGCCCGCGAACTGGCCGAGTTCCCCAGCGAGTTGCCCTGCCGTGGTGAGGTAGTCGACCTCCTCCTTCTCGCCGATGAACCGCCCCATCTCCTTGGCGAACGCCTCGGCGGCCTCCCCCTCGAACTTGCTGCGGCAGGCCACCACCAGGTCGGAGATGTACCCCCGGAGCTTCGGCAGGTCCTCGGCGAGCGCGGCGTAGTCGTCCCGGACGTCCCGCAGCAGGCCCTCGTCGGACTCCGGCCACGGCATGCCGGTGAGGACGTGGAAGAACGTCGCGACGCCGGGCGAGACCTTGATCGACGAGTGGGCCATGGCGGGGAGCCTCCGACTGCGAAGCTGGCTGGTACGGGTGGGGAGGGGTGCCGGGGGCTGTCGCCGGCGGCCGGTCAGACCAGGTCGGCGGCGTGCTCGTCGGCGGCGTCGAAGAGGTCGGCGGTGCTCTGGCCGTGCTCTCCGACGCTCAGCAGCTTGAGCTTGATGCTGCCGACCAGGTCGTTCAGGCTCGTGGTCGGTTTGTCGACCTTGCCGTGGTACTGCGTGCCGATCTGGTCGTGCCCGCCGCCCTTGACGTTCTTCAGCCCGATGTCCTTGAGCTCGCGCTCGATCTTCTCGACCAGCGCCGCCATCTCCGGGAACTTGGTGAACTCCGCCTTCAGGTCGTCGAGCTTCTTGAGCTGCTTAGCCATTGAACTCCTCCTGCTTGTCCGAGCGCTTGGCCTCGTCGCCCCCCGGCCGCATCGCGGTGAGCGGCGCGAGCAGCGCGTCCAGGTCCAACCCGCCCGGACCGCCGAGCAGTTCGTCCTCGCGCTCGCCGGTGAAGGCCATCCGCAGCGACTCGCCCACCCCGTCGAAGGAGCGCATCGAGCTGGCGATCTTCTCCCCCATCCGGGCCTGGGCCTCGTTCAGCACGTCCTTCAGGACGGCGGCGAGGTGCGCGGGGGCCATCTCCTGGTAGGCGGTGGTGTGGAAGGTCAGCGCGAGCACCTGGCCCTGCGGGCCGATCTTCGCGGTGACCAGCCGGTCCTTGGTGGTCACCGAGGCGCTCGACGCCTGCAGCTCCCGGGTCATCGCGGCCATCTTGGCCTGCTGCTCCTCCAGGGACGCCATCGCCTGCGCGAGGTGCTCCTCGAACGAGAACTCCATCTCCGTACCCTTCTCGACTGTGGAAACGCGGGACCGGCTCAGCGGCCGATCACGCCGTGGACCGCACCGGTGTCGGTGCCCCAGACGTCCTCGTCCTCGGACAGCCAGGTGGTCCGCTGACGGTCCTTCTCGCCCTGGGCGCCCGTACCGCCGCCCATGCCCCCGCCCATCGGCATCATCCCGCTGCCGGTTCCGGCGCCGCCGCCACCGCTGGTCGCCACCGAGCGGCCCCGCATCGCGGCCTCCTCGGCGGCGAGGGCCGCGGCCTTCTGGGCCGCCTTGGCCTCCGCCTCCCCGGTGGCGAGGAGCTTGTTGGTGGGTGCGATGCCGTTGCTGTTCTCGATGCCCTTGGGGCTCATCCCGCCGCCGGAGCCGACCAGCCGCGGCAGTTGGCCCGCTCCGGAGCCGGTGCCGCCGCCCGCGCCGCCGCCGGTGCCGCCGAAGACGCTCCCGTAGGAGCCCGGCACCACGGTGGTCGAACCACCGGAGCCGCTCCCGTAGTCGCCGGAGCCGCTCCCGTACCCTCCGGCCCCGCTCCCGAGACCGCTGGAACCGGTCCCGATGCTGCCGAAGATGTTCGGGTCCAGCTGCCAGGTCGAACCGGTGGACGGCGGACGGGAGATGACGGTCCCACCGCCGCCGCCACCCGCGCTGATGGCGTCGAGCGCGTGCTGCTGGTCGCGGTACCGCTGGATGGAGTCGGCGATCGGCTTGCCGCCCGCGTCCAGCAGGGTGCCGTCCGCGGCGATCGAGCCGCCCTTCTCCAGCACCACGGGGTTGCCGTAGGCGTCGAGCACCGGCTTGCCGTCCGGGCCGAGCACCGTGCCGTCCTCCCGGACGGTCGAGCCCTTGGGCACCTTCGCGTTGGGACCGTAGATGCCGCCGCCGGTGCCCGGCGCGACGTGCGAGCCCTCCGGCACCACGACCTGCTTGCCGTTCTTGTCCAGCACGGGTTTGCCGTTGGCGTCGAACAGCTTGCCGCCGGCGCCGATGTACCCGCCCGGGGGGAGCAGCACCGGCTTCTTGTCGGCGCCGAGGACGGGCTTGCCGTTCTTGTCCAGGATCTGGGCACCCCCGCCGCCGCCGAGACCCCCGCCGAGGCCCCCTCCGCCGCCGCCGATGGTGCCGCCGTTCGGGTTCGGGGGGAGCTTCCCGCCGCCACCGCCGCCGATGTCCGTCTTGGGCCCACCGCCCGCACCGATGTCCGTCTTGGGACCGCCGCCCCCGCCGATGTCGGTCTTGGGCCCGCCCTCACCGGTCGGCGGCGGCTTGGGTCCGTCCTCGCCGCCACCGGGAGCCGGAGGGGGCTCGACCGGGGGCAGCTGCAGCGGCACCTTCCGGAGACCGGCCTCGTACTTGGCGTTCGCGGCCGTGAACTTGCCGTCCAGGAGGTCCAGCACGGTCCGCGCGCCCCACTGGACGGTGTTGTCGATGTGGGCCGACCAGAGCCGCTTGGCCTCCTGCTCGATCTTGTCGAAGAACTCCTGGTTGTGCGGGTCCCCGTACGAGCTCGTCACCTTCACCACGGGCGGGGCCCCCTGGTTCGACATGGTGACGGTGATCCGCGCCGAGGCCAGGACCTTGGTGAGGAGGTTGTAGGTGACCAGGGTGGGCCAGGCGTCGTCGCTGTGGTACCAGTTGAAGTAGGCGTTGTAGATGCCCCCGATCGCCGTCTTGAGATCCGTCTTCAGGGTCTCCAGGTCCGCGGCGAAGTTGCCCCGGGCCAGCTGGTACTGCAGGCCGTCCAGCTCGTCGCCGAAGGACTGCAGCAGGGCCTTGAACTCGCCGGCCGCGCTCCCCTGCCAGCTGCCGTCCGGGGCGTCGGTCCGCTCGGCCCACCTCCCGACGGCGTCCTTCCAGGTGGTCAGCCACTTCGTCACGTCGGTGAGCGCCTTGGCCGCCGTGGTGAACGTCTCGGCGTCGACCGTGTCGTTCCACTTCGGGGCCGTCCCCAGCATGGGGTAGAACACCTCGTCGCCGAGGTGCATGAACTTGGAGAGGTCGCCGGCCGGGTCGTTGCCCCAGTCGGTGTAGTTGATGGAGATCCCCACCACGAAGCTGTGCGGGTCCCCCCAGGCGTCCAGGTAGTTCCAGGCCCACCAGACGTCCGTGGGCGCCCCGTCGTGCCCCTTGTCGGTCAGCGTCGCCTTCTTCGTGTACGGGGCCTTCGCCCCCGTGAAGTGCTTGTAGTGCTCGACCTTGAGGTTGCTGCCGCTCTTGTACCAGCTGGCCAGGCCGGCGCCGATGATCTTCTTCCGGTCGCCGAGGCCACCCTTCTGGGAGGCGGAGGACGCGAACGCGCCGGCGATCTGCTCCCACGTCAAGTCGGACATGCTGACACCCTCTCAAGGCGTGTGAAACGGCGGTGTACGGAGGAGTTGCGGGTCTCGGTGCGGAATCGGCGGCACCCGGTCGGCCGCCCCTGCGGGCGGGCCGTTCCGCCGGGACGGTTCCGCACACCGCCGCCGGACGCGCAGGGGGCTACTTGCCGCCCGCCATCACCTTGTTCAGGACTTCCATCATCTGCGCGGTCGTCAGCGCCTCCTCGTGCGCCCGCTTCATGATCTCGATGGCCCGGTGGATCGCCAGTTCGGCGTCGAGCATCTGGGTGTCGAAGCTCTTGAGGATCTCGTGGAGGGCCTTGGAGAAGGCCGCGAACCTGGCCTGGAGGTCCGCCCCGGCCTGGAAGGGCGCGGATCCGGCCAGCAGCTTGAGCTGGCCGCCCTCGAACTTCATCACGGCCTGGTACCCGGTGTCGGCCAACAGCGCCGTCTGGAACGCCTGGAGGCACTCCTTGATGAAGGTGTTGAGGTCCTCCTCGTTCATGCTGAGGGTGGGACCGCTGCCGATCGGATCGTTGCTGGCCATCCGTCAGCCCGTCGCGGCGGCGGCGCGGTAGTCGGCGTCGCGCAGCAGGCCGTGCATCTCGCGCAGCTTGTTGGCCGCCTCGTTGACCTGTCCGCTCATGACGGTGTCGAGGGCGTCCAGCTTGTCGGCGAAGGTCTTCGCGGCCGTGGCGAGTTCACCGCTGAGCTTGGTCTGCTCCGCCCGGATCGCGTCGCGGAAGCTCTCCATCTCCGACTGCATCTTCAGGCCGGCGGCCTGCAGGTCGTCCGCCGCGTCGTCGATGTTGGCGTGGTTGAGCCTGATACCCGAAGGCGTGGGGCTTGACATGGAAGGGGTCCTTTCGGTTGGTGGCCGGGCGGCCTCGCGGCGCCCGCGGGATCGGGCGCGGGGACGGCGCGGGGCGCGGCGGCGCGGATCGGGTGGGGAGGGCCGGCGAGAAGGGTCAGTGGCCGGTGGGGTTGAGACCGGCCTCGACGATGGCGGAGTAGCCGCCGCCCACGCTTCCGGCCACGTGGTAGGCGTTGTCGTGGCCCGTGAAGACCGTCTGGCTGCCTGCCTGCAGGTCGGCGTGGAAGCGGTCGTACATCTGCGTGAGCTGGATGTACTCGTCGTGCCACTCCTTCATCTTCTGCACGTAGAGGCTGCTGCAGGCGGCCTGGAAGTGCTCGTGGATCTCCGTGTTGATGCCCTCCACCGCGGCGGCGGCGGACTTCATGGTGCCCATGTGCGTCTCCACGTTGTGGAGGACGTTCTTGACCGTCGTGTTGTCGATCTGGAGCGTGCCGGGGTTGGGAGTGGTCACCGGATTCCCTTCGTCGGGGGGTGGGCCTGCGGCGGTTGCCGCGGGGAGGGTCGCAGGACCCGCTTACTCGGTTCAACGGACCGTCGGCGGGCGGTGGTTCACCGCGTGCAGGCCGGGGCGGAGGCGCGCGCGGCGGGAGCGGCGGCGGTCAGCGCGGTCGGGTCGAGGCTGGGCCCGGTCGGGAGGAGGGTCAGCAGCGCCTCGGGGGCGCCCGACGGGACGGTGGCGCCGTAGCCGAGCTGCTTGGCGACGGCCGCCGAGGCGAGCGGGTACTTCACCCCGGCGTCGGTGACCAGGTAGAGGGTGCCGCCGAGGCCCGCACTGGACAGGGCCCGGACCAGGGAGCCGCCGCCGGGCCGGACGGCGATGCTGTCGGCGCCCGCGCAGGCCGGCTCCACGCCCGGCTGGGCGGCCGGCGGCGGACCCGCGACGGCGGCGGCGTCGAGCAGCGTCACCGAGGTGGTCGGCGCCTGGTCGGTGAGCTTCGACTCGGCGCAGACGCCCCGGCCCTGGGGGACGGTCACCAGCTCCGGCGGCGCGGCGGGAAGCCCGGCGGCGGCGGGAGCGGGCTGGGCGGCCGGGGCGGTGTGCCCGGCGAGGTCGGCCGGGCTGAGGGCGGCGGGGGTGACGGCCGCGTTCCCGTAGGCGGCGCTCTGGGTGCGCAGGTCGTTGCGGAACAGCTCGAAGGCCATCCGGCTGAGCGGGGTGAGTCCGGCCGGGGTCAGCAGGTACGGGTCGCCGCCGGGGCCGGTGAAGAGCTGGCCGAACCGGGTGGGCCCGGCGGTGAGCTGCGGGCCGGCGGCGCCCCGGGACTCCACCTCGGGGGCGGCCAGGTCCGGGCCTGCGGGCAGGGAGTTGAGGAAGGCGGCCGTCACCGGGTAGGCGGTGACGGCGGTCTGGCCGAGGGCCTGGCGGGCGCCGTTGCGGCTGTCCAGGCGGAGCCGGCGGCCGTGCCAGAGCAGGTACTCGGCGCCGTCGGGGGCGGCCACCAGCGTGCCCTGGTTCTCGGTGAGGCCGGTGCCCCGGCTGCCGGGGCCGATCGCCAGGGCCAGCTCCGTGCGGCGGGCGCCGGAGGGGCCGGGCCGGCTGACGGCGCAGGCGAGCCAGGGCGCGTCGGCGAGCCGGTCGGCGCCGGGCAGGCCGTCCGGGGCGCCGAGGATGCCGACCGGGGCGCCGCGCGGGGTGTCGGCCAGCGAGTTCACGCTGACCTGGTCGACCACCAGTTGGTCGCCGGCCAGCAGCCGGGCGCTGGCCTCGTTCAGGACCGGTCGCAGGCTGCCGTCCAGGTAGAGGTAGCGGGCGCCGCTCTCCTTGACCACCACCAGGGTGCCGGGCTTGCGCCAGCCGGTGGCACCGCCGGGGACGAGCGCCCCGTACACGGCGACCCCGAGGCACACCAGGACGGCGATGATCAGCCCGGTCAGGGTGCCCCGCGAGGTGCGCCCGGAGGGGGTGTCGGGGGCGTCGGGTTCACCGCGGAGCATGCCGGTGGCGAGCCTGCCCATCACGAACAGGTGGGCCTGCACCTGGTCGCGCTTCGACTGCATCTCGTGGTTCTCCTCGGGGCGGCGGAAGGTGGTGGTCCGTCAGGGCCGGTCAAGGCGCTCGGACAGGGCCGGACAGGGCCGGACCGGGCAGAGGTCCTAGCCGGCGATGGCCCGCAGCGCGTGGTAGACCCCGGCGACGGCCAGCGCCAGCGGGAGCACGGCGATCGCCGCGAGCGAGTGCAGCAGGTCGGCGGCCCGGCCCCAGTAGGGCAGCAGTCGGCGGCCCGGGATGGTCCAGGCCGTGATCGCCAGTGCGGCGGCCACGGCGAGCAGTCCGGCCAGCAGCAGCAGGCGCCCGCCGGTCGACTGGCCGACGGCGGCGCCGCCGAACAGCAGCGCCAGCCCGTAGACGCCGGGGAGCAGGACGGAGAGCCGCTGCGGGATGCTGCCGACGGCCCGGCCGTGCAGCAGCAGCAGGACGGACAGGGCGGCCGTCAGAAACGGTGCGGCCCAGCCGTCGACGCCGGCCAGCACGGTGGTGCACAGCGTGAGGACCAGCCCCAGCGCCAGGTGGAAGGAGGTCAGGTAGCCGTCGGCGACGTCGCTGCGGCTCAGCACGGTGCTGCTGGGGAAGGGCGTGATCCCCTCCTGGAGCTCCTCGGCGTTGCGGGGCAGCGCGGGCAGGCGCAGTCCGGACAGCCGGAAGCAGATCCCGGGGACGAACGCGCCGATCACGACGGCCAGGACGGCGAGGGCCGCCGCCGTCTCGGAGGCGGTCATGCCGTTCAGCAGCAGCACGCCGGTCAGGACCGCGTGCAGGGCCACCAGGGCGGTGCCGAGGAAGAGCGGCGCCGAGCAGCCGACGGCGGCCACCGCGAGGACCGCCGCGCCGGCGGCGGCGGAGCCGCCGGCCAGCAGCCGGGCCCCGGTCGCCCCGGCCCCGCCACCGGTCGGCAGCAGGCCGCCGGCCAGGGCCAGGTAGGGCACGGCCATGGCGCCCAGCGCGGTGCCGGCGCCGGCGTCGCCCACCGCGCGGGCGGCGCTCAGGGCGCCGAGCAGCAGCAGGACCCCGGTGACGGCGGCGGCGATGTCCCGGGTGTGCTGCGGGCCGGGGAGCAGCAGCAGGGCCAGCCCGCCGGCCAGGGCGGCGACGGCCAGGGCCAGCGCCAGGTGGTGGGTCAGCGCGGGCCGCCAGGTGTCGGACCGGGCCCGCATCCCGGTGGCGACGCCGTCCGCCATGTCGTCGAAGTGCACCTCGGGCAGCGGGTCGCGGCGCGGGCGCAGGTGGAGTTCGTCCCCGTCGTGCAGGTCGAGCGCGTCGGCGCCGAGCTCCTCGTCCAGCGGGGCACCGCCGAGCCGTTGGAGGATCCATCCGTCGTGCTCGATGCCCTGCTCGTCCACGCCGGGCCCCGCGTAGCCGAGTACGGCCGGCAGCAGGTCCGCCAGGGGAACGTCCACGGGCACCGCGAGTTCGAACACCGCGTCGGGTGTCCGGAACCTCAGGCGGCACAGTCCGGCAACGGCAGTCCCGTTCAAGACTCTCCAATCTCCACCGACCCGGCCGGAAGCGGCGGCGCAGCGGAGCGCCCCGGCGGGATGTACCTGACGGGGTGGGCGCCCCGGCTGCCGCCTGGGGGAAGAACGGGCCGGGGCGCCGCCCGCACCGGGAGATACGGCGGGCGGGGCCCGGGAGGTTCACCGTGCGCCGGAACCCGTCCGGACGGCCGGCCGGTGAACCCCCGGGGGGCCGCCGTCCGTGCACCTGGACGGACGACACGCGTCCCGGGCCGCGGATCACCGGCCGGCCGTCCCCCATCGCAAGGAGCCCTGCGTTGAGCGTGGTGCTGGTCAACCGTCCGCCGAGGCGCCCCGGACCGGAGATGCCCGACGGCGAGATCCAGTTGCAGGAGCCGCCCGCCCTCCCCGAGGCGCAGAGCGGCATGGCGAGCGTGATCAGCATGGCTCCGATGGCGCTGAGCTCGCTCTCGATGGTGTTCATCTTCCTGCGCCCGGGTGAGGGCGGCGGCATCCTGATGTACATCGCGATGGGCATGATGGCGCTCTCCGCCGTGGGCATGCTGGTCACCCAGCTGATCCGCGGCTCCAGCGACCGCAAGCGGGAGCTGCGCGCCGAGCGCCGGGACTACCTGCGCTACCTGTCCCAGATCCGCCGCCAGGTGCGCGGCCACATCACCCGCCAGCAGGAGGCGCTGGCCTGGCGCCACCCCGCGCCGGCCGTGCTGGCCGCGCTGGCCCGCACCTCCCGCCTGTGGGAGCGGCGCAGCGCGCACCCCGACTTCGGGGACGTCCGGATCGGGACCGGTCCGCAGCGCCTCGCCGTGCGGCTGGCTCCGCTGGCCACCAAGCCGGTGGAGGACCTGGAGCCGCTCTGCGCGCACGCGCTGCGCCGCTTCATCAACGCCTACGGCACCGTCGCCGACCAGCCGATCGCGGTCTACCTCCGGGGCTACGCGCAGATCCTGCTGCGCTCCGACGACCGCGCGGCGGCCCGGTCGCTGGCCCGGGCGGTGCTGGCCCAGCTGGCCGTCTTCCACGCCCCCGACGAGCTGCGGATCGCGGTCGTCACCGACGCGGAGCACCGCGCCGAGTGGGAGTGGACCAAGTGGCTGCCGCACGCCCTGCACCCGGTGGACACCGACGGGGTGGGGCCGGTGCGCCTGGTGGCGGGTTCGGTCGCGGAGATCGAGCAGCTGCTCGGCGAGGAGTTCGGGGCCCGGCCGCCGTACGAGCAGGACGCCCAGCCCGGCCGGGACGAGCCGTACACGGTGATCGTGCTGGACGGTCCGCAGGTCGGCCCGACCAGCCGGGCCGCGCTGGCGGGCTACCGCAACGCCACGCTGCTCGACCTCGGCGACACCCTGGAGTGGAAGCCGCTGCGGTTCCGGCTGCGGCTGCGGATCGAGGACGGCGCGCTGGCGATGGTCGGCGCGGACCGCAACCACCGGGACGACATCACGCCCCTCGGCCGCCCCGACGCCCTGTCGGCCGTCGCCGCCCGCCGGCTGGCGGTCGGGCTGGCGCCGTTCCGGATCGGGGACACCACGGAGTCCGGCGAGCCGCTGGAGACCGACTTCGACCTCGCGATGCTGCTGGGGATCCGCGACCTGAACCAGCACGACGTGGTCGAGACGTGGTCCCGGCGCGGCATCGCGGACCGGCTGCGGGTGCCGCTGGGGATCGCCGGCGACGGCTCGCCCGTCGAACTGGACATCAAGGAGTCGGCGCAGGGCGGCATGGGCCCGCACGGCATGCTGATCGGCGCCACCGGCTCCGGCAAGTCCGAGCTGCTGCGGACCCTGGTGCTGGCGCTCGCCGTCACGCACTCCTCCGAGGTGCTGAACTTCGTCCTGGTGGACTTCAAGGGCGGCGCGACCTTCCTCGGCCTGGACCGGCTGCCGCACACCTCGGCGGTGATCACCAACCTGGCCGACGAGGCCTCGCTGGTGGACCGGATGCGGGACGCCCTGCACGGCGAGCTGGTCCGCCGCCAGGAGCTGCTCCGGTCGGCCGGCAACTACAGCTCGCTGCTGGACTACGAGACGGCCCGCGCCGCCGGGACGCCCCTGGAGCCGCTGCCGACGCTGTTCGTCGTGGTCGACGAGTTCAGCGAACTGCTCGCCGCGCACCGCGACTTCATGGACCTCTTCATCATGATCGGCCGCCTGGGCCGCTCGCTCGGCGTGCACCTGCTGCTCGCCTCGCAGCGCCTGGACGAGGGCCGGATGCACGCCCTGGAGTCCCACCTGTCCTACCGGATCGGTCTGCGGACCTTCTCCGCCATGGAGAGCCGGGGCGTCCTCGGCGTTCCGGACGCCTACCAGCTGCCCTCGCAGCCCGGCAACGGCTTCCTGCGCAGCGACATCGCCACCCTGACCAGGTTCAAGGCCGCGTACGTCTCGGGGCCGTACCGGGCCAGGCGCCGGGCGGCCCGCCAGGAGGTGGTGGCCGGCCAGGTCGCCGCCTACGGCACCGAGTACGTGGCACCGCGCCGGGCGGCGCTCCCCGTGGTGGAGGCGCAGCAGCCGGAGGCGCCCGAGGAGACCCGCACCCTGCTGGACATCGCGGCGGCCAAGCTGACCGACGCCGGGCCGCCCGCCTACCAGGTGTGGCTGCCGCCGCTGGGCGTGCCGCCGACCCTGGACGAGCTGCTGCCGCCGCTGGCCCCGCACCCCGAGTACGGCCTCACCACCGAGAGCGACGCCGACCGGGGCTCGCTGACGGTACCGGTCGGCGTCGTCGACCGGCCGTTCCAGCAGGTGCGCGACCTGCTGGTCGCCAACCTCTCCGGCGCCGACGGCCACGTGGGCATCGCCGGCGGCCCGCAGAGCGGCAAGAGCACCCTGATCCGCACCCTGCTGACCGGGCTCGCGCTCACCCACACCCCGAGCGAAGTCCAGTTCTACTGCCTCGACTTCGGCGGCGGCACGCTCTCCGCGCTGCGCGGGATGCCGCACGTCGGCGGGGTCACCGGCCGGCACGACCCGGAGCGGGTGGTGCGCACCATCGCCGAGGTCAACGCGATCCTGGGCCGCCGCGAGCTGCGCTTCGCCGAGCTGGGCATCGACTCCGTCTCGTCGTTCCGGCGGCGCCGGGCGGCCGGCGAGCTGCCCGAGGAGCAGCACGGCGACGTCTTCCTGGTCATCGACGGCTGGAACACCATCCGCCAGGAGTTCCCGGACATCGCCCCCGCGCTGACCCTGATCGCCCAGCGCGGCCTCAACTACGGCATCCACCTGATCGTCGGGACCACCCGTTGGGGCGAGGTCACCGGCGCCCTGCGCGACCTGCTGGGCACCCGCTTCGAGCTGCGGCTCGGTGACGCGGTCGACTCCGCGATCAACATGCGGGCGGCAGGGAAGGTCCCGAAGATCCCCGGCCGCGGCCTGACCTCGGACGAGATGCACTTCCTGACCGCGCTGCCCCGGATGGACGGCGGCAGCGGCACGGACGACCTCGGGGAGGGCGTCGCCGACCTGGTCGACGCGCTCGCCGACCACTGGACCGGCCCGCGCGCGCCCGAGGTGCGGATGCTGCCGCTCTCCCTGGACGCCGCCGCGCTGCCCGCCCCCGAGGGGCAGCTCCGGATCCCGATCGGCCTCCAGGACACCACCATCGCGCCGCTGTGGCACGACTTCGAGGAGTCGCCGCACCTGGTCGTGGTCGGCGACAGCGAGTCGGGCAAGACCAACCTGCTGAAGCTGGTCACCGCGGCCGTCACCACCGCGTACACGCCCGAGCAGGCGCGGATCATGCTGGTCGACTACCGGCGCGGGCTGCACGAGGCCGTCCCGGAGGAGTACCGGCTGGGCCACGCGGTCGCCGTGGACGTGCTGCGGCAGATCGTCGACGGCGCGGCCCGGGCGATGGCCAACCGCGTGCCCGACGCGGACATCGCGCCGGCCCGGCTCCGGCTGCGGGACTGGTGGGAGGGGCCCGAACTGTTCATCGTGGTCGACGACTACGAGCTGGTGTCGGGATCCTCGGGCAGCATGACGGCCGGGCACCCGTTCGCGGCGCTGTTCGACTTCCTCGCGCAGGGCACCGAGCTCGGCCTGCACCTGATCGTGGCCCGCAGCGCCAACGGCATCGGCCGCGGCGCCTCGGACGCCCTGATGCGCAAGCTGGAGGAGGTCAACACCCCTGCGGTGCTGCTGTCCTGCCCGCCGAGCGAGGGCTACGTGTTCGGCAACATCAAGCCCCGCAACCTGCCGGCCGGCCGCGGTCAGTACATCACCCGCCGCCGCACCGTCCAGGTGCAGACCGCGATCGCGACGGCGGCCGAGGGGGAGGGCGGGGAGCTCGTCTAGGGGGCCGTTCTTTGGGGCCGGACCGGCGGGTGAACCCCCGCCGGTCCGGGGCCCGTAGAGCCGGTTGGAGCCCCGCCACGATGGGACCGGGCAGGGAGAGGGCAGAGCGATGAGCACACCAGCACTGACGGCCGGGACCGGCGACGGCGCCGAGGCCGGTCCCGGGCCCGCTTCCGGCACAGCGACCGGCACAGCGGCCGCGTCCGGCACCGGTGCGGTGGCGCCCGCGCACGCGTGGCGCCGGCTGGCCCGCCGCCTCGGCGGCTCCTCCGGGCCCGGGCCGTCGGGCGCGGCGGGGCCCTCCGCCCTGCACCGGGCCGGCCCCCACTTCGTCATCGCCCCGGCCGCGACCCCGCACCGCAACGGCGCCGGCCCGACCGGTCTCCCCGCCGGGCTGGCGGCCGCCGTGGAGGGGCTGCAACCCGCCCCGCAGGCGCTGATCCTGCTCGCGGCCGCCCCCGACGCGGCGGCCGTCCTGCTCGGGCGGCTGGCGGAACTGACCCACACCGCCGCCGCCCGGGGTGCCACCACCCTGGTCCTGGCCGCCTCCGGGCTCGCCGCCGCCCCGGCGACCGGGCGGCGGCCGGCCGAACAGCTCGCCGAGCTGGCCGGGATCACGGTGGTGGCCCCGGACGGGATGGTCACGCTCCGGCCCGACGGCACCCTGCTGACCAGCGGTCCGGAGGAGGGCGCCCCCTCGTCCTGGTGGCTCTGCCCGCCCGCCGGGGCGGTCCGGGGCCTCGGCCCGGTCTGGCCGCCGTCGGCCCAGGCGGGTGCTCCGGCGACCGCCGCGGTGGCCAACACCGAACCGGTGCCGGTGCCCAAGGCCGTGCCCGCCGCCGTACCGGCTGTACCCGCTGTACCGGCCATACCCGCCGTACCGGTTGCACCCGCTGTACCGGCCATACCCGCCGTACCGGCAGAGCCCGCCGAGCCCGCCGAGCCCGCCGCCGAGGTGCCCGGCCCCGACGGCCTGCTGCTCAGCGCGCTGCCGAACGGCTTCTGGCTCAGGAGCGGCTCCGCCGGGGCCACCCGGCCCACCTCGCTGAACCAGGCCGGCGCCGCCGAGGGCACCTTCGTCGTGGTCGTCGGCCACCCCGGCGGCCCGTTGCCGCCCGCCGCGCGGCTGGCCGCCACCGTCCGCCGGCTGATCCCCTCCGACCAGGGTGAACTGCTGCTCAGCGCACCGTGGTCGACCGTCCGCGCGCTCAGCAGGCTGGCCGCCGAACTCGCGGTCGCACTGAAGCGTGACGTCCGGGTGGCCGTCGGCCTGCCGATGCGCACCGCCGGCGGGTACTCGTCCCGTCTCCTGGACGCCGACGGCAACGCGACCTGGGAGCCGTGGCTGACCGAGCTGACCGCCTCCGCCGAGCTGCGCCGCCTGTTCGCCTCCGCCTGGCGTGACGCGCCGACCGACCTGACGCCGTGCGGACCGGCACTCTTCGAGACCGACGTACCGGGGTGGTGGCTGGAGGCCGTGCCCGCCGGGCTGTGGCTGCGTCCGACCGACCCCGGGATCGACCGGGAGCCCCGGCTGCTGGAACCGGACCCGGCGCGGCCGCGGCTGCTGGTCGGCGCGGGTCGGCAGCCGGTGCCCCCGGAGGTTCTGGCGGGCCTGGGCAGGCTGCTGGACGCGCTCGCCCAGCCGGAGGCGGCCGAGCCGGCCCTGATGGTCAACGGCGTGCCGAGCTCCGGGGCCGTGACCTTCGGCCGGGTTGTCGGGGTGCCGGACGAACCCGTCCGGCCGAGCGCCACCGCCACGAGCTCGTCCGAGCCGGCCGCCCCCGTGCCGCCCGCCCCCGAATCGGCTGCCCCCGTGCCGCCCGCCCCCGAATCGGCTGCCCCCGAACCGCCCGCCCCCGAATCGGCCCTCGACGAAACGGCCGTCCTGGAACCGGTCATCCTGGAACCGGTCGTCCTGGCACCGGTCGTCCTGGCGCCGCCCGCCGTCGACCCCCTGCACAAGCAGCCTGCCGAGCAGCCGGACGGACAGCCCGCCGAGCCCCCGGTCGAGCCCCCCGCCCAACAGCCGACCGAGCCCCCGGCCGAACACCCCGTGCAGGCCCGGCCGCTGACCTCCGGGACAGCCGCCACCGCGCCCGCCCAACCGGGCATCGCCGCCCAGCGCGCCGCGTTCAACACCCTGCTGGGCAGTCACTTCCAGCGCTGCGCGAGCCACGCCGACCAGGTCGCCATGCGCCTCCCGGCCCTGCGCTCCAGCGCGCGCGAGGACCTCAAGAGCGACCTGGCGGCGGTCTACCTGCACCACGTCGACACCGGCATCCCGGTCACCCGCGCGGAGCTGGTCGCCGCGGCACGCCGGTCCGACCCCGGCCCGGTGGCCTCCTACCTGGCCTGCCTCGGCTCCGGCCTGCGCAGGCTCCCGAGCCACCACGGCGCCGTGCTGCTCGGCGCAGACGCGGGCGAGTCCGAGCTGCGGCACTACGTCCCGGGGGCGCTGCTGTCCGAGCCCGCGCCGGTCATCGGACTCCCTGCCCACGACGTCGAGTTGGGTACGCCGGTCGAGTTCGCGGTGTGGTCCGTGACCGGCCGCAGGACCTCGGTCTTCGCCGAGGACGGCGAGCACGAGGTGGTGTTCCCGCCCGGGTCGCAGTTCTCCGTCCTCGAGGTGATGCCCGCCGAGGACGGCCGGCCGACCAGGGTCCTGCTCCGCGAGGACGGCCTCCCCGCCACCCCGCAGCGCGCCGAGAGCGGGATCCCGGACCGCCGGGACCAGCACGCCCGACTGCGCCTGCTCGCCTGGCTGGCCCGCCGGGACCTCCTCACCGCCGAGGAGCGCCGCACCCCGGCCCGCCCGAAGCGCTTCCAGCTCACCCCCGGCGTCGCCCGCCACTGAGCAGGGCCGCCGGGGCGGGTGCGCGGCTGTGGTGCGCGCACCCGCCCCGGTGCGGGCCTCAGCCCTCCAGTTCGGTGCGGACCAGCCGGGCGGCCGCGACCAGGCTCTCCAGCGAGGCGCGGGTCTCGCTCCAGCCGCGGGTCTTCAGACCGCAGTCGGGGTTGACCCAGAGCCGCTCGGCGGGGATCGCCGCGAGCCCGGCGCGCAGCAGCTCGACCGCCTCCTCCGTGCTCGGCACCCGCGGCGAGTGGATGTCCCAGACGCCCGGTCCGACCTCGCGCGGGTACCCGGCACCGGCCAGCTCCCGGGCGACCTGCATGTGTGAGCGGGTGGCCTCCAGCGAGATCACGTCGGCGTCGAGGTCCTCGATGGCGCGCAGGATGTCACCGAACTCGGCATAGCACATGTGGGTGTGGATCTGGGTGTCGGCGCGGACCCCGGCGGTCGAGAGCCGGAACGACTCGGTGGCCCAGTCCAGATAGGCCGGTCGGCCGGCGGCGCGCAGCGGCAGGGTCTCCCGCAGGGCGGGTTCGTCGACCTGCACCACCGCGGCGCCCGCGGCCTCCAGGTCGGCGACCTCGTCGCGCAGCGCGAGGGCCACCTGGCGGGCGGTGTCGCCGAGCGGCTGGTCGTCGCGGACGAAGGACCAGGCGAGCATGGTGACCGGGCCGGTGAGCATGCCCTTCACCGGGCGGTCCGTGAGGTCCTGGGCGTAGCGGAACCAGTCGACGGTCATCGGGTGCGGGCGGGAGATGTCCCCGGCCAGCACCGGCGGGCGGACGTAGCGGGTGCCGTAGGACTGCACCCAGCCGTGCCGGGTGGCCAGGTAGCCGGTGAGCTGTTCGGCGAAGTACTGGACCATGTCGTTGCGTTCGGGCTCGCCGTGGACGAGGACGTCGAGGCCGGCCTTCTCCTGGTAGGCGATCACCTCGCGGACCTCGGCCTCGATGCGCTCCCGGTAGGCGGCCGCGCCGATGCGGCCGGCCGTGAGGTCGGCGCGGGCGACGCGAAGCTCCGCGGTCTGCGGGAAGGAGCCGATGGTGGTGGTCGGCAGCAGGGGCAGGCCGAGCCGGGCGCGCTGGGCCTCGGCGCGCTGCGGATAGGCCTGGGCCCGGCGGGCGTCGGCCTCGGTGACGGCGGCGACCCGGGCGCGGACGGCCGGGTCCCGGGTGATCGGCGAGGTCGACCGGGAGGCCAGGTCTGCGCGGTTGGCGGCGAGTTCGGCGGTGATCGCACCGGTGCCGTCGCGCAGCCCGCGGGCGAGCAGCGCCGTCTCGGCGGCCTTCTGGCGGGCGAAGGCGAGCCAGCGGGCGATCTGCGGGTCGAGCTCGCGCTCCAGGTCGGCGTCGAGCGGGACGTGCAGCAGCGAGGCGGACGGCGCGACGTCGACCCGGTCGGCGAGGCCGAGGAGGGTCGCCAGGGTGCCCAGCGACTTCTCCAGGTCGTTGATCCAGATGTTGCGGCCGTCGACCACCCCGGCGACCAGGCGCTTGCCCGGCAGTCCGCCGGCGGCGGCGAGGTCGTCGAGGTTGGCCGAGGCCGCGCCGGTGAAGTCCAGCGCGAGGCCGTCGATCGGGGCCTTGGCGAGCACCGGGAGGGCCTCGCCGAGGCGGTCGAAGTAGGTCGCGACCAGCAGCTTGGGCCGGTCGGTCAGCGCGCCGAGGTCCCGGTAGGCGCGGGCGGCGGCGTTCAGTTCGGCCGGGGTGCGGTCCTGGACCAGCGCAGGCTCGTCCAGCTGGACCCACTCGGCGCCGGCCGCGCGCAGGTCCGCGAGGAGTTCGGCGTAGACGGGCAGCAGCCGGTCCAGCAGGGTGATCGGCTGGAAGTCCTCGGCGACGCCCGGGGCGGGCTTGGCGAGCAGCAGGTAGGTGACCGGGCCGACCAGGACCGGGCGCGCCGTGTGGCCGAGGCTCAGGGCCTCGGCGAGCTCGCCGACCGCCTTGGCCGGGTTGGCGGCGAAGGTGGTCGCGGGGCCCAACTCGGGTACCAGGTAGTGGTAGTTGGTGTCGAACCACTTGGTCATCTCCAGCGGCGCGACGTCCTGGGTGCCGCGCGCCATGGCGAAGTAGCCGTCCAGCGGGTCGGCGTCGACGGCCGCCCGGTGGCGGGCCGGGATCGCACCGACGGCGACCGTGGTGTCCAGCACGTGGTCGTAGAGCGAGAAGTCGCCGGTGGGGACTTCCTGGATACCGGCCTCGGCGAGCCGCTGCCAGGTGTCGCGGCGCAGCTGCGCGGCGGTGGTCTGCAGGGCCTCGGCCGTGACCGCGCCCTTCCAGTACCCCTCGATCGCCTTCTTCAGCTCCCGGTTCGGGCCCTGCCGCGGATAGCCGTGGACGGTGGCCTGCGGGGAGTTGGCCTGCGGGGTGGTGCCGGGCTGCGCGGTGGCGGCCTGCGGGGTGGTGGAACTCGATGACACGGAACTCTCCTTCGCGAGTCGCGCTGCGATCCCGGGAGAGCACGAGGACGTGAAGGTACGACAGTGGGTGCGCGACACCAGGATGTGCCCGCCCGCTCCGCCGACCCGCCCACGAGGTCACCGAGATCTCCGCGTGCGGGGTGCACACGGGCAGTGGCAGGTCTTCGGACTCGTCGGCACGTCCGCCTGAGTCAGGCGGACACCTACTGGCCGTCGCTTCCCAGGCCCCCGTTGGGGCCCAGTGCATGTGACGGCGGTCGTTCCCACTCACCGCTGCGGGGCAGTCCCGGATTCCCACCGGGTTCCCTCTTACGACGCCGTGGCTGGAGGACACGGCGAACCGACTGCACCGCCCACCCTAGGGCCCGCGGGGCCCGCCCGTCACGACCGGTCCGGATTCCGGATGGCCGCACGGGAGCGGGCGGGAGCGGGACGGGCCGCGGCACGGCGAGGTGCCGGGCCCGCCCCGGGCGCCGTCCTGCGGGCGGCTACCCCCTGGCGCCTCCGAGGGTGGTGACGATGGCCGAGAAGTCCAGTCCGCGCCCCTGACCGGCGGCGAAGTCCGCGAACAACTCGGCGGCCCGCACGCCGAGTTCCGCGGGTACGCCGGCGGCCTTCGCGGCGTCGGCGGCCAGTCCGAGGTCCTTGGCCATCAGGGCGGCGGCGAACCCGGGCAGGTAGTCCCGGTTGGCGGGGCTGGCGGGCACCGGGCCGGGGACGGGGCAGTTGGTGGTGAGCGCCCAGCACTGGCCGGAGGCGGTGGAGGCGACGTCGAACAGCGCCTGGTGGCTCAGCCCGAGGCTCTCGCCGAGGACGAAGGCCTCGCTGACGGCGATCATCGAGATGCCGAGGATCATGTTGTTGCAGATCTTCGCGGCCTGTCCGGCGCCGGAGGAGCCGCAGTGCACGATCCGGCGGCCCATCGCCGCCAGCACCGGTTCGACGTCCGCGAAGTCCCCGTCGGCCGCGCCCACCATGAAGGTGAGGCTCGCGGCGGTCGCGCCGGGCACACCGCCGGACACCGGGGCGTCCACCGCCCGGTGCCCGGCCGCCAGCGCGAGGCCGTGGGCGGCCCGGGCGTCCGCGACGTCGATGGTGGAGCAGTCGACGAAGAGCGTGCCGGGGCGGGCGGCGGGCAGCAGGTCCGCGTAGGCGGCCAGGACGTGCCGGCCGGCCGGCAGCATGGTGACCACCAGGTCCGCGCCGGCCACGGCGTCGGCCGCCGAAGCCGCGGGGCGGACCCCGGCGTCGGCGGCCTGCCGCAGCGCCTCCGGGGCGAGGTCGAAGCCGCTGACGCGGTGGCCGGCCCTGACCAGGTTGGCGGCCATCGGGCCGCCCATGTTGCCGAGTCCGATGAATCCGACGGCGTGGGTCACCAGCGCTCCAGGGGTGTGGTGGCGGCGAGGCCGAGCTCGCGCGCTCCGAGGGGGGCGAAGTAGCGGGCGACCGCGCCGGGGGTGACGGCGTCCAGCGTCGCCGGGTTCCACCGCGGTGTGCGGTCCTTGTCGATCACCTGGGCCCGGATGCCCTCGGCGAGGTCGGGGGTGGCGAGTGCGGCGCAGGAGGTCCGGTACTCCTGGTCCAGGACGGCCTCCAGCGGGCCCAGTTCGCGGGCCCGGCGCAGGGCGGCGAGGGTGGCCTTCACCGCGACCGGGGAGTTGGCGGCGATCCGGTCGGCGGCCTTCTTCGCCTCGGGTTCGCCGCTGTCGGCCAGCCGGTCGAGGATCTCCTCGACGGTGCCGGCCGCGTAGCAGGCGTCGATCCAGTCCCGCTGCCGGGCCAGCGGGCCCGGCGGCGGGAGTGCGACGTGCCGGGCGAGGGCGTCGTGGACGGGGAGTTCGGCGAGGTCGTCGAGCAGGGCGGGCAGCCGCTCGGCGGGCACGAAGTGGTCGGCGAGGCCGCAGAGCAGGGCGTCGCCGGGGCCCGCCGAGCCGGCGGTCAGGGCGAGGTGGGTGCCCAGCTCGCCGGGGGCCAGCGCGAGCAGGTAGGTGCCCCCGACGTCCGGCACGAACCCGATGCCCGCCTCCGGCATCGCCACCCTGGTGGTCTCGGTGACGATCCGGGCGCTGCCGTGGGCCGAGACGCCGACCCCGCCGCCCATCACGATGCCGTTCATCACGGCCACGAAGGGCTTGGGGTACCGGGCGATCCGGGCGTTGAGCCGGTACTCGTCGCGCCAGAAGTCCTCGACCGCGGCCGGGTCGCCGCCGGTGGCGGCGCGGTGGATGGCGACGATGTCGCCGCCCGCGCAGAAGGCGCGCTCCCCGGCCCCGCTGATGACGACGGTCGCGACCCGGTCGTCCCGCTCCCAGTCGTCCAGCGCGGCGGCGATCCGCCGCACCATGGCGTGGGTGAGGGCGTTCAGGGCGGCCGGGCGGTTGAGGACCACCAGGCCGGCCCGGCCCTCCCGCTGGACGAGGACCTCGTTCGTCCCGCTCCCGGCCATCACGCGGCCCCGGTCAGGCCGCGGGCGACGATGACGCGCATGATCTCGTTGGTCCCTTCCAGGATCTGGTGCACCCGCAGGTCGCGGACGATCTTCTCGATGCCGGACTCGGCCAGGTAGCCGTAGCCGCCGTGCAGTTGGAGCGCGGCGTTGGCGACCTCGAAGCCGGTGTCGGTGGCGTAGCGCTTGGCCATCGCGCACAGCTCGGGCGCCCGGGGGTCGCCCTGGTCGAGCGCTGCGGCCGCCCGCCACACCAGCGATCTGGCGGCCTCCAACTCCGTTGCCATGTCCGCCAGTCGGAACTGCAGCGCCTGGGCGTGCAGCAGCCGGGCGCCGAACGCCTCCCGGTCGGCCAGGTAGCCGGTGGCGCGCTCCAGCGCGTCCTGGGCGCCGCCGATCGAGCAGGCGGCGATCCCGATCCGGCCGCCGTTGAGGCCGGTCATGGCGATCCGGAAGCCCTCCCCCTCGGCGCCGAGCAGGCGGTCGGCCGGCAGCCGGACGCCGTCCAGCAGCACCTGGCGGGTCGGCTGCGCGTTCCAGCCCATCTTCTTCTCGTTGGGGCCGAAGGAGACGCCCGGGTCGTCGCGTTCGACCACGAAGGCGGAGATCCCGGACGCCCCCGGGCCGCCGGTGCGGGCCATCACCACGTACACCTGCGCGGCGCCGGCTCCGGAGATGAACTGCTTGACGCCGTCGAGGACGTAGCCGTCGCCGTCGCGCACCGCCCGGGTGGTCAGCGCGGCGGCGTCGGAGCCCGCGCCCGGTTCGGTCAGGCAGTAGCTGGCCAGGCTCTCCATCGAGCAGAGGCCGGGCAGCAGCCGGGCGCGCTGGTCGTCGCTCCCGTAGCGGTCGATCATCCAGGCGACCATGTTGTGGATCGACAGGTACCCGGCGATGGACGGGCAGCCGGTGGCCAGCCCCTCGAACACCAGCACCCCGTCCTGCCGGCCGAGCGCCGAGCCGCCCTGGTCCTCCCGGACGTAGACGCCGCCGAGCCCGAGTCCGGCGCCCTTGCGCAGCACATCGACCGGGAAGTGCTTGTTCTGGTCCCACTCCACCGCGTTCGGGGCGAGGTGCTCGCGGGCGAACCCCCGGCAGGTCTCGGCGATGGCGCGCTGATCCTCCGTCATGGTGTGCACGGCGGCCTCAGCCCATCGTCGGGATGGTGAAGCTCGCGCCCTCCTTGACCCCGGAGGGCCAGCGCGAGGTGACGGTCTTGGTCCGGGTGTAGAAGCGGATCGAGTCGGGCCCGTGCTGGTTGAGGTCGCCGAACCCGGAGCGCTTCCAGCCGCCGAAGGTGTGGTAGGCCACCGGGACGGGGATCGGCACGTTGACGCCGATCATCCCGGTGGTGACCCGGCGGGTGAAGTCCCGCGCGGTGTCGCCGTCCCGGGTGAAGATCGCCACCCCGTTGCCGTACTCGTGCTCGCTGGGCAGCCGCAGCGCCTCCTCGTAGTCCGCCGCGCGGACCACGCACAGCACCGGGCCGAAGATCTCCTCCCGGTAGATGCGCATCCCGGGGGTGACCCGGTCGAAGAGGGTGGCGCCGAGGAAGTAGCCGTCCTCGTACCCGGGCACGGTCAGCCCGCGGCCGTCGACGACCAGTTCGGCACCCTCCTCGACCCCGGCGTCGAGGAAGCCGCGCACCCGGTCCAGGGCGTCCCGGCCGACCAGCGGGCCGAAGTCGGCCTCGGCGTCGTGCGAGGCGCCGACCCTGAGCGCGGCGATCCGCTCGGTGAGCTTGGCCACCAGGGCGTCGGCGGTCTCCTCCCCGACCGGCACCGCGACGGAGATGGCCATGCAGCGCTCGCCGGCCGAGCCGTAGCCCGCGCCGATCAGGGCGTCGGCGGCCAGGTCGAGGTCGGCGTCCGGCATCACGATCATGTGGTTCTTGGCGCCGCCGAAGCACTGCGCGCGCTTCCCGCGGGCGGCCGCGGTGGCGTAGACGTACTGCGCGATGTCGGAGGAGCCGACGAAGCCCAGCGCCGCCACCCGGGGGTCGTCGAGCAGCGTGTCGACCGCCTCCTTGCCGCCGTTGACGACGTTCAGCACGCCCGGCGGCAGACCGGCCTCGACGAAGAGCTCGGCGAGGCGCAGCGGCACCGAGGGGTCCCGCTCGGAGGGCTTGAGGATGAAGGCGTTTCCGCAGGCGATGGCCGGTGCGGCCTTCCACAGCGGGATCATCGCGGGGAAGTTGAACGGGGTGATGCCGGCGACCACGCCGAGCGGCTGGCGCAGCGAGTACACGTCGATGCCGGTGCCCGCGCTGTCGGTGTACTCGCCCTTCAGCAGGTGGGGCACCCCGGCCGCGAACTCGACGACCTCCAGGCCGCGTTGGAGGTCGCCGTGGGCGTCGGCGACGGTCTTCCCGTGCTCGGCGGACAGCAGCCGGGCCAGCGGCTCGCGTTCGGCCTCGACCAGCTGCAGGAAGCGCAGCAGCACGCGGGCGCGGCGTTGCGGGTTCCAGGCGGCCCACTCGGTCTGGGCCTGTTCGGCGTCGGCGATCGCCGCCTCGGTCTCGGCCCGGCCGGCGAGCGGTACGCGCGCCTGGACGGTGCCGGTGTTGGGGTCGTACACGTCGCCGAACACCCCGGAGGTGCCGGTGACGTGCTTTCCGCCGATGAAGTGGGTGAGCTCACGGACCATCACAAGCCTGCTCTCGTCAGGATGTCGGGAGGATCCGAGGGCTGGGGCACGGCAGGGGTCGGCGCCGCGCGCCGCGGTGGGCGGGTCACGGGGTGCCGGGTTCTGCCTGGCGCGGTGGAGACCGTCAGGGTGACGGGTGTGCCGCGGCCGTCGCAGGATCACCAGGGCCAGGAGGAACACAGACCGGTGCCATGCGTGTTTGCTCCATCCTCGTGGACAACACGGAACACCCGCAGTCGGTATCCTGACTCCCGGATCAGCGCGCGCCACCCGGCCTTCCCGGCTGGCTGCCAGTGGCTGGTACTGCGGTGACGCGCTCCCCGGTCACAGTGGCGGGACCGTGCCGGATTCACACCGGCTTCCCTGCACTGCGGGCCTTGGTTCACGACCATATAGTTGGACGTCCTAGTAAGTCCAGGGTGCCGTGCCCCCACCGAGCCCCAGGCGCAAGGGCTCCCCGGCCTGAACCCCTCCGCCGGACATGCCACTTAGGCAAGGCTAACGTCATGTCGGGCGCCCAGCCCGCCACAGCGCCCGGGCGGCAACAGGACCGGGAAGGGGGCGGGGCGGCCGCTGGAGCCCGCCAATGCGGTTAGGCTAACCTTACCTCACTGTCTCGCAAGCCTGTCCGACAGCCGCCGCGCTCCGACCTCAGGGAGAACGTCCATGCCACCCGCCCTCAGCCGCGTCCCCAGACCGCGTCGCACCGGCCGGGCCCCCGGCAAGTCCGCCGCCACGACGGCGCGGTGACCCGTGGCATCGATATCCACCGATGAGTTCAAGGGCCGGACGGCCCTGGTCACCGGCGCCTCCCAGGGCATCGGGGCCGCCGTCGCCCGCCTGCTGACCGACCGCGGGGCCCACGTCGTGGGCAGCGACCTGTCACCCTCCGGGCCCTCGGTCCACCGCCTCGACGTCACGGACGCCGGGGCCGTCGAGCGGCTGGTGGAGCAGGCGGAGCGGGAGCACGGACCGCTCGACATCCTGGTCAACGTCGCGGGCGTGCTGCACTCCGGACCCGCCCTGGACACCAGCGACGAGGACTGGCAGCGCACCTTCGCCGTCAACACCACCGGGGTGTTCCACACCTGCCGCTCCGTCGGGCGCCGGATGGCCGAGCGCGGCCGGGGCAGCATCGTCACCGTCGGGTCCAACGCCGCCGGCGTCCCCCGGATGAACATGGCCGCGTACGCGGCCTCCAAGGCGGCCACCACGATGTTCATGCGCTGCCTGGGCCTGGAGCTGGCCGCCTCCGGGGTGCGCTGCAACCTGGTCTCGCCCGGGTCCACCGACACCCCGATGCAGCGCGCGCTGTGGACCGACGACGACGCCGAGCGCCGGGTCCTCGAAGGCGACCCGGCCACCTACCGGGTGGGGATCCCGCTCGGCCGGATCGCCGCGCCCGAGGACGTCGCCGAGGCGGTCCTCTTCCTGGCCGGCGACCGCGCGCGGCACGTGACCATGCACGACCTCTACGTCGACGGCGGCGCCACCCTGCGGGCCTGACCCCGACCCGGGCGGCCCGGAAGCGCCCGCCCCTTCGAGTCCCACCACCCCGGTGCCCCCGGCACCGGCAGAACGGAGCACCATGACCACGGCTTCCGAGGCCCGGTCCCCCGTCGCGGCGCCGCTGGACGGCAGCGCACTGCTGGCCGCCTACCGCCCGGCCGCCGACCGGGCCTTCCTCACCGGCCCGACCCGGACCCTGCTCGCCGAGGGCGTGCACCGGTCCGTCCCCGACCCCGCCGAGGCCGGCCGGCTGCTGGCCGCGGCGCAGGCCGAGGGCCGCGACCCGGTCGTGGTCGGCGCGATCCCCTTCTCCCCCGGGCGCCCCGCCGAACTGTTCATCCCCGAGCGGGTGCTGCGGGCCGAGCCGATCCGCGGCACCCGCGCCGCCCCCGCCCCCGCCCGGGCGGCGCGGGCCGCGTGGACCAGGCGTCCCGTCCCCGCGCCCGGGGGCTACCGGGACGCGGTCGCCGAGGCGGTACGGCTGATGGGTCAGGACCCGGAGCTCGCCAAGGTCGTCCTCGCCCGCACGCTGGAGCTCACCTCCCCCGGCGGCACCGACATCCCCGCCATGCTCGGCCGGCTGCTGGACCGCGACCCGCACGGCTACACCTTCGCCGTGCCGGCCGGCGGCACCGCCACCCTGGTCGGCGCCAGCCCCGAGCTGCTGGTCTCCCGTCAGGGCGGCCGCGTGGTGTCGAACCCGCTGGCCGGGTCCGCCGCCCGCAGCACCGACCCGGTGGAGGACCGGCGCCGGGCCGAGGAGCTCGCCCGCTCCCCCAAGGACCTCGCCGAGCACGCCTTCGTGGTCGACGCCGTCCGGCAGGCGCTCGCACCGCACTGCGACGACCTCGTCGCCCCCGCGCAGCCCTCGCTCGTCCGCACGGCCGCCATGTGGCACCTGTCCACCACCGTCACCGGGACGCTGCGCGACCCCGCCACCAGCGCCCTGGACCTCGCGCTGGCCCTGCACCCCACCCCGGCGGTCTGCGGCACCCCGACCGACCGGGCCCGGGAGCTGATCGGCACCCTGGAGCCCTTCGACCGCGGCCTCTACACCGGCGTGGTCGGCTGGGGCGACGCCGCCGGCGACGGCGAATGGGTCGTCACCCTGCGCTGCGCCGAGGCCGACGGCGAACGGCTGCGGCTGTTCGCCGGCGCCGGCGTGGTCGCCGCCTCCGTCCCGGAGCACGAACTGGCCGAGACGGCGGCGAAGTTCCGGACCTTCCTGCACGCCGTCGGACTGGAGAACGCCGAATGAGCCTCTACCCCCCGGAGGTCGCCGACCGCTACCGCGCGGCCGGCTACTGGACCGGCGAGACGCTGGACACCATGGTCCGCCGCCACGCCGCCGCCACCCCGGAGCGGATCGCCGTCACCGACGGCGACCGCCACTGGAGCTACGCCGAGCTGGACGCCCGCGCCGACCGGCTCGCCGCCGGGATGCTCTCCCGCGGGCTGCGCAGGGGCGACCGCGTCGTGCTGCAACTGCCCAACGTGGCCGAGTTCTTCGAGGTGTTCTTCGGCGCGCTGCGGGCCGGCGTGGTCCCGGTGATGGCCCTCCCGGCGCACCGCCGGGCCGAGATCTCCTACTTCTGCGAGTTCGCCGAGGCCAGGGCGCTGTTCGTCGCCGACCGCCACGAGGGCTTCGACCACCGCGAACTGGCCGCCGAGGTGTGCGCGGCGGTGCCCGGCCTCGGCGAGGTCTTCGTGGTCGGCGACCCCGGGCGCTTCACCCCGCTCGCCGAGCTGCGCGCCGACGCCCCGACCGCCCCGGCCGACCCCCCGACCGCCGGCGACCTCGCCTTCCTCCAGCTGTCCGGCGGCAGCACCGGGCTGCCCAAGCTGATCCCCCGCAGCCACGACGACTACCTGTACAGCGTCCGCGAGTCGGCCGTGATCTGCGAGCTGTCGCCCGCCAGCGTGTACCTCTGCGCGCTGCCCGCCGCCCACAACTTCGCGCTCAGCTCGCCGGGCACGCTCGGCACCCTGTTCGCCGGCGGGCGCGTCGTGCTGGCCCGCGAGCCCAGCCCGGCCACCGCGCTGCCGCTGATCGCCCGCGAGCGGGTCACGATCACCGGCGTCGTCCCGCCGCTGGCCCTGGTCTGGGCACAGAGCGCCCCCGCCGCCGGCCACGACCTGTCCAGCCTCGAACTGCTCCAGGTCGGCGGCGCCAAGCTCAGCGAGCAGGCCGCCCGCCGGCTCGGCCCGGCGCTCGGCTGCCGGCTCCAGCAGGTGTTCGGGATGGCCGAGGGCCTGGTCAACTACACCCGCCCCGAGGACCCGGAGGACACCGTCCTCACCACCCAGGGCCGCCCGATCTCGGCCGACGACGAGATCCGGATCGTCGACGACGAGGACGCCGACGTGCCCGAGGGGACGACGGGACACCTGCTGACCCGCGGCCCCTACACCATCCGCGGCTACTGGCGGGCGCCCGAGCACAACGCGCGCTCCTTCACCCCCGACGGCTTCTACCGCACCGGGGACCTCGTGCGCCGCACGCCCACCGGCCACCTGGTCGTCGAGGGCCGCGCCAAGGACCAGATCAACCGGGGCGGCGAGAAGGTCGCGGCCGAGGAGGTCGAGAACGTCCTGCTCGCCCACCCCGCGGTGCACGACGTGTCGGTCGTCGCGGTCCCGGACGACTACCTGGGCGAGCGCAGCTGCGCCTACGTGATCCTCCGGCCCGGTGCCGAGCGGCCCCGCCCCGCCGTGCTGAAGGCCTTCGTCCGCGCCGCCGGCCTCGCCGACTACAAGGTCCCGGACCGTGTCGAGTTCGTCGACGACTTCCCCAGCACCGGTGTCGGCAAGGTCAGCAAGAAGGACCTCCGCACCGGCTCCCGCTAGCCTCGCCGACAGCCCTGCCGTCACCACCGGCCCGCCCCACCAGCGCCACCAGCCAGCCCCACCAGCGCCACCAGCCCTGACCGCCCAGAAAGGCCTCCCCGCATGGCACTGCCCGCCATCGCCCCCTACGAGCTGCCCGGCCCCGCGGACCTCCCACCCCGCAAGGTGCCGTGGCAGGTCGACCCGGCGCGGGCCGTCGTCCTCGTCCACGACCTGCAGAACTACTTCCTGGGCGCCTTCCCGGCCGAGGGCCCCCCGCTGGAGCCGGCGCTGGCCAACACCGCCCGGATCCTCGACCGCGCCCGTGCCCTGGGCATGCCGGTGGTCTACTCCCACCAGCGCGGCGGCCAGACCCCCGAGGAGCGCGGCCTCCAACTGGACTTCTGGGGCCCGGGCCTGCCCGACGACCCCCGGGCCCAGGCGGTGCCGGACGTGGTCGCGCCCGCGGCGCAGGACCACATGCTGCTCAAGTGGAAGTACAGCGCGTTCGCCCGCACCGACCTCGCCGAGCTGCTCGACAAGGCCGGCCGCGACCAGCTCGTCATCGTCGGCGTCTACGCCCACATCGGCGTCCTGATGACCGCCTGCGACGCCTGGATGCGCGACGTCCAGGCCTTCGTGGTGAGCGACGCCGTCGCCGACTTCTCCGCCGAGAAGCACGCCGAGGCGCTGCGCTGGGCCGCCGAGAAGTGCGCCGTCGTCCTGACCACCGACGACCTCCTGGAGGGGAAGTGACCACGACCGGCGGGCGGCTGCTCACCGAGAAGGTGACGCTGCGCTACGGCGACCGCGCCATCGCCACCGAGCTGTCGGTGGCGGTGCCGGACGACTCGTTCACGGTGATCGTGGGCCCCAACGCCTGCGGGAAGTCCACCCTGCTGCGGGCGTTCGCCCGGCTGCTGAAGCCCGCCGCGGGGCGGGTGCTCCTGGACGGCGAGCAGATCGGGGCGCTGCCCGCCAAGGAGCTGGCCCGCCGGCTCGGCCTGCTCCCGCAGAGCTCCACGGCGCCCGACGGCATCACCGTCGCCGACCTGGTCGCCCGGGGCCGCTACCCGCACCAGGGCCTGTTCCGGCAGTGGTCCCAGGAGGACGAGCGGATCGTCGCCGAGTCCATGGCGGCGACCAACGTCGACACCCTCGCCGACCGCTTCGTGGACGAGCTCTCCGGCGGCCAGCGCCAGCGCGTCTGGCTCGCCATGGCGATCGCCCAGCAGACCCCGCTGCTGCTCCTCGACGAGCCGACCACCTTCCTGGACATCGCCCACCAGGTCGAGGTCCTCGACCTGTGCGCGCGCCTGCACCAGGAGCAGGGCCGCACCCTGGTCGCCGTCCTGCACGACCTCAACCAGGCCACCCGCTACGCCACCCACCTGATCGCCATGCGTGACGGCGCGGTGGTCGCCGAGGGCGTGCCCTCCGAGATCGTCACCGCCGAACTGGTCGAGCAGGTCTTCGACCTGCCCTGCCAGATCATCGAGGACCCCCAGACCGGCACCCCGCTGGTCGTCCCGCTGGCCCCCGCGCGCCGCGGCTCCTCCCGGTGACAGCGGCGCTGCGCCCGGCCGCCGCTCTGCGGGCGGTCCGCGCCACCGGGGCGGACGCGCAGGCGCTCTACGCGCTGTCCGCCCCGTTCATGCGCTCCGGCGCGCTGCGCGAGCGGACCCCGGACGCCTACCGGCACCCCGGCGACACCTTCCTCGCCGTCCGCGCCGGGGCCGGGCCGGAGCACCCGGACGGCACCGGCGGGGCGCGGCCCGGCCGACTGGACGCCTGCGTCGCGCTGCGCGCCCTGGCGCCCGAGGCCGACCGGCCCGCGACCGGGCTGCTGCACAACTTCTGCGTCCGGACCGACCGTCAGGGCGAGGGCCTCGGCTCGCTCCTGATCACGGCCGTGGTCGCCGAGGCCCGCCGCCGGGGACTGCGCGCCCTGGTGACCGCCACCACCGGCGGCGGCGCGCTGTTCCTGCGGCACGGCTTCCAGGAGATCCCCGCCTCGGCCGCGCCACGCGAGTGGGCGGCCGGGCTGGACCCGGCCCGGCGCTCACAGGTGTTCACCCGGCCGATCTGAACGCCCCGCCCGCACCCGCCCCCGGGCCCGGTGCCAACACCGGGTTGCCCGAGGTGGGTGACGAGGCGCGAGCGCTCCCGGTCCGCGGAGTGCACGAGGAGCGGCCCCCGCCCCCCCCCCCGCGGGGGGGGGGGCGCCCCCGCCGGCGGCTTTAAAAAAAAACACAGCCCACACACAGGG
>NZ_JBHVUV010000004.1:226947-337854 GCF_042883905.1 Kitasatospora sp. NPDC058170 | reverse complement strand
GTTACATTCCGAACCCGGAAGCTAAGCCTCACAGCGCCGATGGTACTGCAGGGGGGACCCTGTGGGAGAGTAGGACGCCGCCGAACAATCATTCCGAAGAACCCCCACCCGATTCCGGGTGGGGGTTCTTTGCGTTTGTCCTCCAGGGAATTGCCCGAAGTGAATTGCGTGACCCCGCCTGCCTGACCCGTTGACGTATCGTCAGGGCATGGACGATCAGGACGCTCAGCAGGCACGGGTCTACGACGGAACGCCGGCGACCGAGGAACGCGCGGTCGTCGCCCACGGGGTCCTGCGGCCCGAGTGGCGCGACGCGGCACTGCGCGTCCTGGCGGACGCCCAGGCGGTGGACGGCCGGGCGGCGGTCTCCGAGCAGGGGCGGCTGCGCCTGCGGTCCTCCGATGCGGCCCGGCCGGGAGTGGTCCACCTCGTCCAGGGCGCGGGCGCGCTCGGATACGGGCAGCTGGAGGTGCCGCAGGGCGGCGGCGGCAACCCGTCGGCCGAGCTGGTGGTGGCACCGGCCTCCCGGGGGAGCGGCCTGGGCCGGCCGCTGGTGGACGCCGTGCTCGCCGAGGCCCACGCCGCCGGTGGCGAGTACGTCGACTTCTGGGTGCACGGTGGTCACCCGGCCGCCCGCCACCTGGCCCAGTCGTACGGGGCCGAGCTGGTCCGCGAGCTGCGGCAGATGCGCCGTACCGGCCCGCAGACCGAGGCCGTCCCGGTGCCGGACGGGATCGAGCTCCGGACCTTCCGCCCGGGTGAGGACGACGCCGAATGGCTGCGGCTGAACGCGCTGGCCTTCGCACACCACCCGGAGCAGGGCTCCTGGACCGCGCAGGACCTGGCCGACCGGCTCGCCGAGCCCTGGTTCGACCCGGCCGGCTTCTTCCTCGCCACCCGGGACGGCAGGGCGGTGGGCTTCCACTGGACCAAGGTGCACCAGGGGAGCACCACCGAACCCGCCCTCGGCGAGGTGTACGTGGTCGGCGTCGACCCGGCGGAACAGGGCAGCGGCCTCGGCCGGGCGCTGACCGCCGCCGGTCTGCGACACCTCACCGGGACGGGTGCGGGCGAGCGCGGGCTGGAAACCGTACTTCTCTACGTGGATGCCGACAACCCGGCCGCCGTGCGGGTATATGAACGACTGGGGTTCGCCATTCACGAGGTGGACCTGATGTACCGCGTTCAGTACCGCGCGGACCGGGCGGCCTAGCGGAGCGGCGGCGCCGGGGCAACCGCAGAGGGCGGACTCCTCCGGCCCCGACCGATTCAGCTTTCCTCCTGGCCATGCGGTGTTTACCGTGGATTCAATTGCTGCCGCGAAGATCACAGGATGAAGTCCGTAGTGTCTCGCTCGTGCAGCGCTGACCGACACCCGCCGGCCGGTCCTGTGCAGACCGCGCCGGGTGGGTGGGCGCTGGCGCTGGGCGAGGACGACGGCCCGCAGAGCCCATCGCGTCCGGACGCCGTCCTGCTGGAGGAGCTGGAGCCCATGAGCATCCCTCGCCCCGTCTCTGCCCCGCTGTCCCCGCCGGCCCGGATGTCCAGTGCGCTGGGTATACCGCCGGAGCTGCCGACCGCGGACGAGCAGGACTTCGACGAACTGCCGCAAGGCCGCTTCCTGGACCGCGAGCGCAGTTGGCTCGCCTTCAACGAACGCGTCCTGGAGCTGGCCGAGGACCCGGGGATCCCGCTGCTGGAGCGGACCAAGTTCCTCGCGATCTTCGCCAGCAACCTGGACGAGTTCTTCATGGTCCGGGTGGCCGGCCTCAAGCGCCGGATCGCCACCGGCGTCGCCCAGCGCAGCGCGTCCGGCCTCCAGCCGCGCGAGGTGCTGGACCTCATCTGGACCCGCTCGCGCGAGCTGATGGCGAGGCACGCCGCCGCCTTCCAGCAGGAGGTGCTCCCGGACCTCGCGACGGAGGGCATCGAGCTGGTCCGCTGGCCGGAGCTGGCCGAGAAGGAGCAGGCCCGGCTGCACACCCTCTTCCGCCAGAAGATCTTCCCGGTGCTCACCCCGCTGGCGGTCGACCCGGCGCACCCCTTCCCGTACATATCCGGGCTCTCGCTCAACCTTGCCGTGGTCGTGCGCAACCCGGTCTCCGGGCACAAGCACTTCGCCAGGGTGAAGGTGCCGCAGTCCCTCGCCCGCTTCCTGGAGGCGTCGCCGCAGCGGTACGTCCCGCTGGAGGACGTGATGGGGGCGCACCTGGAGGAGCTGTTCCCCGGGATGGAGGTGCTCGCGCACCACGCCTTCCGGGTGACCCGCAACGAGGACCTCGAGGTCGAGGAGGACGACACCGAGAACATCCTCAAGGCCCTGGAGAAGGAGCTGATGCGGCGGCGCTTCGGCCCGCCGGTCCGCCTGGAGGTCGAGGAGTCGATCGACCCCTACATCCTGGACCTGCTGGTGCGGGAGCTGAACATCACCGAGGCGGAGGTCTTCCCGCTGCCCGGTCCGCTCGACCTGACCGGCCTGTTCGGCATCGCCGACCTGGACCGCCCCGAGCTGAAGTACCCGAAGTTCGTGGCGGGCACGGCCCGCGGGCTGACCGACGTGGAGTCGGCCTCGCAGCCGGACATCTTCGCCGCGATGCGCGAGCGGGACGTCCTGCTGCACCACCCGTACGACAGCTTCTCGACCTCGGTGCAGGCCTTCCTGGAGCAGGCCGCGGGCGATCCGGACGTGCTGGCGATCAAGCAGACGCTGTACCGGACCTCCGGTGACTCGCCGATCGTCGACGCGCTGATCGACGCCGCCGAGTCCGGCAAGCAGGTCCTCGTCCTGGTCGAGATCAAGGCGCGCTTCGACGAGCAGGCCAACATCAAGTGGGCCCGCAAGCTGGAGGAGTCCGGCTGCCACGTGGTCTACGGCCTGGTCGGGCTGAAGACGCACTGCAAGCTGTCGCTGGTGGTGCGCCAGGAGGGTGACACCCTGCGCCGCTACTCGCACGTGGGGACGGGCAACTACCACCCGAAGACGGCCCGGCTGTACGAGGACATCGGCCTGTTGACCTCGGACCCGCAGGTCGGCGCGGACCTCTCGGACCTCTTCAACCGGCTGTCCGGGTACTCGCGCCGCGAGTCCTACCGCCGGCTGCTGACCGCGCCGCGCGGCCTGCGGGACGGGCTGATCTCCCGGATCCACAACGAGATCGTCCACCACCGGGCCGGCCGTCCGGCGTACGTGAAGCTGAAGGTCAACTCGATCGTCGACGAGGCCGTGATCGACGCGCTTTACCGGGCCTCGCAGGCCGGCGTGCCGGTGGACGTCTGGGTGCGCGGGATCTGCGCGATCCGCCCGGGCGTGCCGGGGCTCAGCGAGAACATCCGGGTGAGGAGCATCCTGGGCAGGTTCCTGGAGCACTCACGGATCTTCGTGTTCGGCAACAACGGCGATCCCGAGGTGTGGATCGGCAGCGCCGACATGATGCACCGCAACCTGGACCGCCGGATCGAGGCGCTGCTGCGGATCACCGATCCCGCGCACCGGGCCGAGCTGTCCGGGCTGATCGACCTCGGGGTGTCGGACGAGACGGAGTCCTGGCACCTCGGGCCGGACGGCACCTGGACCCGGCGCGCGCAGGACGCCGAAGGCAAGCGGCTGCGGCACGTCCAGGACCTGCTGATCGACTCGCGTCAGCGCCGTCGGGCCTCAGCCGCCCGCTGACCGCGACGCGCCGACCACGATTCACTGTCGCGAGCCGCGGAGCGGTCGGGGGACCCGCTCCAGCGGTAGGCCACCAGCCCCGGGGGACGGCCCCGGGGGAACGGGGATCTATCCAGTCATGACCGATGCGCCGATGACGGCCCAGGCGGCGTCCACAGCGACCGCCGGGGACATCCTCTCCAGCCATCTCACCGCCCAGGCCGGTGCGTTCCTGCGCGCCCTGCCGCTGGCGGTGGGCGAGGTCGGCGCCAGACCGGGGACGGTCGCCGTCCCGTCCGCGGGGACGGCCGACCTGTTGAGCACGGTCCGGCGGATCGGCGGGCTGCTGCACACCTTCGGTGCGTCGTTCGACCCGCTGTGGGCGCAGGAGTCGCGGACCGAGCTGCGCTGGCTGCTCAACCTGCTGGCGCTGGAGCCGGGGTACGTCCGGCGCTCGGCCCGGCTGCTGGGCGCGCTGGACTCGCTGACCGGCTCCGAGGCGGACGGCCCGGGGATGCTCGCCGGGCACGCCGGGGCACCGAAGGCCCGGGCGCTGCTGGACCGGCAGCTCACCCTGGCCCGGACCAGGGCGCACTCGACGGTGCTGCAGGATCTGCGGTCGGCCCGGCTGCACGCGCTGGCGGACCGGATGACGCTGCTGGTCGGCGACGCGCCGCTGCTGGAGTCGGCGGGCGGGTCGGTCGGTTCGGTGCTGCTGCCGCAGGCCGCCACCGCGTTCACGACGCTGGCGGCGGGCGCCCAGCAGCTCCCCCTGCACCGGGCGGCGAGGCCGTACGGCGGGGACGGGCTGCGCCGGCTGGGGGCGGTGCCGCAGGCCCGGGGGGCGGTGGACGCGGACGCGGCGCTGGCGGCGGACGACGCGCCGTGGCACCGGACGCGGATCCTGGTGAAGCGGGCGCGGTACGCGCTGGAGGTGTGCGGGGGGACGGCCCCCGAGCTGGACGACCTCGACGGGGTGCTGGGCCGGCACCAGGAGGCGGCGGACGCCGCGGTCACGGCGGCCACGGCGGCGCGTACGCCGAGGATCACCCCGGCGACCGCGTACGTGCTCGGGGTGGTGCATGCTGATCAGCGACTGGAGGTCGAGGCGGCACGGTACGCCTTCGGCCGCCGGTGGCCCGAGCTCCCGCCCGGCCTGGACGGCTGGGTGGAGGTACCCCCGGCCGAGGGTCGGGGGCAGGCCCCCGCATCCCGGATGGCATGAACGACGGATGGCATGACGTGCGCAACCGCCTGAGCACCGAGCAGGGCGAAGGTCAGACGACGAGCGGGGCGGGTACCGGGCGGCTGCCGGTGGTGCTGGCCGCCGGTGCGGTGCTGTGGCTGCCGGGCCGGCCGAAGAAGAGCGGTCGGCTGGGCCGGCCGCGGATCGCCGTGATCCACCGGCCCAAGTACGACGACTGGAGCCTGCCGAAGGGGAAGCTCGACCCGGGCGAGAGCGTGGTCGAGGCGGCGCTGCGCGAGGTCCGCGAGGAGACCGGCTTCGGCTGTGTGCTGGGCCCGGAGCTGCCGGCCCAGCACTATCTCGCGCAGGGGCGGCCCAAGGAGGTCAGGTACTGGGCGGCGGTGCCGTCCGGTGGCGCGTTCCGTCCCAACCGTGAGGTGGACCGGTTGGAGTGGCTGCCGGCCGGGAAGGCGCGGGCCCGGCTGACCCATCACCGGGACCGGGTGCTGGTCGACGCGCTGCTTGAGCTGCTGGGTGCACGGCCGGTGACCGGTGCGGTGAAGGAACGGTAGAAGTGATCTCGCCGCGTTCTTGCCGTGACGCAACCGTTACTACCTGGCGTAGTTTCCTGCCATCCGTTCGAGGTTCACTCTCCGTTCACTTCTGACCGGCTGACGTGTCACTTACCCGGCCTAACTTCGGGGTTACCGGAGGGCCGAACGGGCCCCGGACCACAGCAAAACCCGCGCTCCGCCGTGTTCGTACGGCCCGCGCGCCGGGCAATGCCACAGAAAGGGACACCCCTGTGAAGCTCCAGCGGAACGGCCGCTCCAAGGCCCTCGCCATCGGTGCCATGGCGCTCGTCAGCTCGCTGTCGCTCGCCGCCTGCGGTTCGGACGAGAACAACAACAACGCCGCCAGCGGCACCAGCGGGGCTGCCCCGGCCGCGATCAACTGTGGCACCAAGCCCGCCGCCCTGCTGTCCGCGGGCTCCACCGCGCAGGGCACCGCGATCGACGTCCTGAAGACCAACTTCAGCGCGGCCTGCAAGGACTCCTCCGTCAACTACGGCGGCGGCGGCTCGGGCGCGGGTGTCCAGCAGTTCAACCAGGGCAAGATCCAGTTCGCGGGCTCCGACTCGGCGCTGAAGCCGGCCGAGGTCGAGGACAGCAAGAAGGTCTGCACCGGCGGCCAGGGCATCAACCTGCCGCTCGTCGCGGGCCTGGTCTCGATCGTCTACAACGTGGACGGCGTCGACAACCTGGTCCTGGACGGCCCGACCATCGCGAAGATCTTCGACTCGCAGATCGCCAAGTGGAACGACCCGGCGATCGCCGCGCTGAACCCGGGCGCCAAGCTGCCGGACGCCGACATCCAGGCCGTCCACCGCACGGACGACTCGGGCACCACCGAGAACCTGACCAAGTACTTCGCCAAGGTCTCGGGCGGCGCCTGGTCCTACCCGCCGGCCAAGGCGTGGGCGGGCAAGGGCGGCCAGGGCGCCAACGGCTCCGCCGGTGTCGCGGCCCAGGTGAAGCAGGTCAAGAACTCGATCAGCTACGCCGAGCTGGCCTACGCCCAGACCAACAACCTGAAGAGCGCCGCGATCAGCACCGGCGCCTCCAAGCCGGTCGAGGCCACCGCCGCCAACGCCGCCACCACCTTCGCCAAGGCGAAGATCGCCGGCACCGGCAGCGACCTGGCGCTGACCCTCGACTACGCGACCAAGGACGAGGGTGCCTACCCGCTGGTCCTGGTCACCTACGAGATCGTCTGCGACAAGGGCAACAAGGCCGACACCCTCGACGCCCTGAAGTCCTTCCTGTCCTACGGCATCAGCGACGCCGGCCAGAAGGCGATCGGCGAGAAGGGCTACGTGCCGCTCCCCAAGGAGCTGACCGACAAGGTCAACGCCGTCATCCCGACCCTCGCCTGATCCAGTAGCACCCTCCCGGTGAGGGCGGCCCCGTGAACGAGGGGGGCCGGGGCCGCCCCCACCGGGACGCACGTCCGAAGTAGCACGTCCGGGGCACCGCCGCCAGGGTGCCGCCCCCTCGGGGCAGCACCACCAGACCGGAGTAGACCAATGACTTCATCCTCCCCTGCCGCCCCGCGAGGCAGGGAACGCCGCAAGCGCGACAGCCGTTTCGGCGACAAGATCTTCATGAATGCCGCGCGAGGCTCGGGCATCCTGCTGCTGGCCGTCATGGCCGCCATCGCAGGGTTCCTGACCTGGCGGTCCGGCATCGCCCTCGGCAAGAACGAGGGCAACTTCCTCACCACCTTCGAGTGGACGCCGGACGCCCCGAAGCCCGTCTTCGGCATCGCCGTCCTCGCGTTCGGCACCATCGTCAGCGCGGCCATCGCCATGGCGATCGCCGTCCCGGTGGCGATCGGGATCGCGCTGTTCATCTCGCACTACGCGCCGCGCCGGATCGCCCAGCCGTTCGCCTACCTGGTGGACCTGCTGGCGGCCGTGCCCAGCATCATCTACGGCCTCTGGGGCGCGCTCTTCCTGGTGCCGCACCTGTACGGGCTGACCAGCTGGCTGGACGAGTACCTCGGCTGGACGTACATCTTCGACCAGTCCAAGACGGGCGCCGCGCCGCGCACCCTGTTCACCGTCGGCATCCTGCTGGCCATCATGATCCTGCCGATCATCACCGCGGTGAGCCGCGAGGTCTTCCGGCAGGTGCCGCGGATGCACGAGGAGGCGGCGCTCGCGCTCGGCGCGACCCGCTGGGAGATGATCCGCACCGCGGTGCTGCCGTTCGGCCGCCCGGGCATCATCTCGGCCTCGATGCTCGGCCTCGGCCGCGCGCTCGGCGAGACCATCGCGGTCGCGGTGGTGCTCTCCTCGAACAACGTCCTCTCGCTGCACCTGCTCGACGCGGGCGGCGGCACCTTCGCGCAGAACATCGCGCTGAAGTTCAGCGAGGCCCAGCCCTTCGGCCGGGACGCGCTGATGGCCTCCGGCCTCGTCCTGTTCGTGATCACCCTGCTGGTGAACGGCGCCGCGCGGCTGATCGTCGCCCGCCGCAAGGAGTACTCGGGGGCCAACGCATGAGCGCCGCGACCACTACCGTTCCGGCGGACGCCCGCCCGGTCGGCCGCCCGCTGACCGCGAACCGGCTGCCCTCCTGGGCCCCCGCCGCCGTCGCCGCCGGCTCGATCGCCCTGGGCTGCGCGATCGGCGCGGTCGGCGGCCTGGAGAGCCACCTGCAGTGGGGCCTGATCTCCGCGCTGCTGTTCCTGGCGATCAGCTACGGGCTCGCGGCCCGGGTCGAGGGCCGCCGCCAGGCCAAGGACCGCTTCGCCACCTCGGTGGTCTGGGTCGCCTTCATCCTGGCCGTGATCCCGCTGGTCGCGCTGACCGTCTACACCTTCCAGCAGGGCGCGGGGGTGGTCGACGGCTTCTTCCTGACCCACTCCATGAAGGGCGTCCTCTCCTCGGGCCCCGGCGGCGGCATCTACCACGCGCTGATCGGCACCCTGGAGCAGGTCCTGCTGGCCACCGCGATGGCCGCCCCGATCGGTCTGCTGACCGCCGTCTACCTGGTCGAGTACGGCCGCGGCACGCTCGCCAAGGTCGTCACCTTCTTCGTCGACGTCATGACGGGTGTCCCGTCGATCGTCGCCGGTCTGTTCGTCCTCTCCCTGTGGAACATCGCCCTCGGGTTCAACTACTCCGGCTTCTCGGGCTCCCTCGCACTGGCGATCCTGATGATGCCGGTCGTGGTCCGCTCCACCGAGGAGATGCTGAAGCTGGTCCCGAACGAGCTGCGCGAGGCCTCGTACGCGCTCGGTGTGCCGAAGTGGAAGACCATCCTGCGGATCGTCCTCCCCACCGCGATCGGCGGCATCACCACCGGTCTGATGCTCGCGGTCGCGCGCATCACGGGTGAGACGGCCCCGGTGCTGATGCTGGTGTTCGGCGCCGAGTACATCAACGAGAACCCGTTCGACGGGCCGCAGCAGTCGCTGCCGATGTACATCTGGCAGCAGTACTCCATGGTCAACAACGACTACGGTTACGCCCGCGCCTGGGGTGCCGCACTGGTGCTGATCGCCTTCGTGATGGGGCTCAACCTCATCGCCCGGGGCATCGCGCGCTGGCGTTCGCCCAAGGGCGGACACTGAGCCTCCGACTGACGTACGAACCAGAATTCATCAGCGGCCCTGCCGCGGGCGAGAGAAGACGAAAGATCATGGCCAAGCGCATCGACGTCAGCGGACTGTCCGCCTTCTACGGCACCACCAAGGCCATCGAGGACATCTCGATGAGCATCGAACCCCGGTCGGTGACGGCCTTCATCGGCCCCTCCGGCTGCGGCAAGTCCACCTTCCTGCGCACCCTCAACCGGATGCACGAGGTGATCCCCAACGCCCGCGTCGAGGGCAAGGTCCTCCTGGACGACGAGAACCTCTACGGTGCCTCGGTCGACCCGGTCGCCGTCCGGCGCGCGGTCGGCATGGTCTTCCAGCGCCCGAACCCGTTCCCGACCATGTCGATCTACGACAACGTGGTCGCCGGGCTGAAGCTCGCGGGTGTCCGCAAGAAGGCCGTCCTGGACGACGTGGTGGAGAAGTCCCTCAAGGGCGCCAACCTCTGGAAGGAGGTCAAGGACCGGCTGAACAAGCCCGGTGCCGGCCTCTCCGGTGGCCAGCAGCAGCGCCTCTGCATCGCCCGCGCCATCGCGGTCGAGCCGCAGGTCCTGCTGATGGACGAGCCCTGCTCGGCCCTGGACCCGATCTCCACCCTGGCCATCGAGGACCTGATCGGCGAGCTGAAGTCCCAGTTCACCATCGTCATCGTGACCCACAACATGCAGCAGGCGGCCCGCGTCAGCGACCGCACCGCCTTCTTCAACCTGGCCGGCGTCGGCCAGCCGGGCAAGCTGGTCGAGCTGGACGACACCCAGCGGATCTTCTCCAACCCGTCGGTGCAGGCCACCGAGGACTACATCTCCGGCCGCTTCGGCTAGACCGGAGTCCGCGAGCTGCTTCGCGGTGCTGCATGGCGGTGCCGCCGCGGAGTATGAGAAGGGCCCGCCCCCGAGATGTGGGGGCGGGCCCTTTCCTCTGTCGCTACGGGGTCAGCCCCAGAACAGGTGGACGAACCAGTACATCAGCGCGGCGACGACGGCGGCCGCCGGCATGGTGATGAACCAGCCGAGCACGATGTTCTTCGCCACGCCCCAGCGGACCGCGCGGATCCGCTTGGTGGCGCCGACACCCATGATCGCCGAGGTGATCACGTGGGTGGTGGAGATCGGCGCCTTGAAGACGAACGAGGTGATGTACATGACCGTCGAGGCGGTGGCCTCGGCGGCGAAGCCCTGCGGCGGGTCCAGCTCGATGATCTTGCGGCCGAGGGTCCGCATGATCCGCCAGCCGCCCGCGTAGGTGCCCAGCGAGAGCATCGTGGCGCAGGAGATCTTCACCCAGACCGGGATGTCGCTGGTGGTCTGGTGGCCCGAGATGGTGAGGGCCATCACCACGATGCCCATGGTCTTCTGGGCGTCCTGCAGACCGTGCGCGAGGGCCATGGCGGCGGCCGACGCGGTCTGGGCGACCCGGAAGTTGCGCTTGGCGCGGTGCGGGTTGGCCTTCCGGAAGATCCAGAGGATCGCCAGCATGACCGCGAAGCCGCCGAACAGGCCGACGACCGGCGAGACGATCATCGGGATGATGATCTTGTCGACGACGCCGCTCCAGATCACCTCGGTGCCGCCGGCCAGGGCCGCGCCCACCATGCCGCCGAACAACGCGTGCGAGGAGGAGGACGGCAGACCGAAGTACCAGGTGACCAGGTTCCAGGTGATCGCGCCGACCAGGGCGGCGAACAGGATCGCCATGCCCTGGTTGCCCACCGGCGTCGCGATGATGCCGCTGGAGACGGTGTGCGCCACCCCGCTGCCGAGGAAGGCGCCGGCCAGGTTCATCACCGCGGCCATCGCGAGCGCGGCCTTCGGCGTCAGCGCCCGGGTGGAGACCGAGGTGGCGATGGCGTTCGCCGAGTCGTGGAAGCCGTTGGTGTAGGTGAAGAAGAACGCCACGCCGAGGACGGCGATGAGTGCTGCCATGTCCACGAGGGTCAGGACTCCTTGACGGCGATGGTCTCCACCGTGTTGGCGACGTGCTCGAACGCGTCCGCCGCCTCCTCAAGGACGTCCACGACCTGCTTGAGCTTGAGCACCTCGATCGCGTCGTACTGGCCGGAGAACAGGTGGGCGAGCAGCTTGCGGTGGATCTGGTCGGCCTGGTTCTCCAGCCGGTTGACCTCGATCCAGTACTCGGTCAGGTTGGACATGGTGCGCAGGTTGGGCATCGCCTCGGCGGTGAGCTCGGCGGCCCGGGCGAGCACCTCGATCTGCTGCTCGATGCCCTTGGGGAGGGTCTGGATGTCGTAGAGGACGACCAGGTCGACGGCCTCCTCCATGAAGTCCATGATGTCGTCCAGCGACGAGGCGAGGTTGTAGATGTCCTCGCGGTCGAAGGGCGTGATGAAGGAGGAGTTCAGCTGGTGGAACACCGCATGGGTGGTGTCGTCCCCGGCGTGCTCGGCGGCGCGCATGCGCTCGACGATCTCCGCGCGGGCCGACACGTCTGATCCCAGCAGTTCCAGCAGGAGCTTCGATCCGACGACGAGGTTCTCCGCGGCTGCGGAGAACATGTCGTAGAAGCTCGTCTCCTTCGGGGTCAGGCTAAAACGCACGGAAATCTCCGATGTGCGGGGTAGGGACTGAACGATGCTAGGTGCAACCAAGCGCAATTGTGCAAACGGGGTGGTGACAGGGGAGCCGGAGGCTCCCCTTCCGTTTGGTCGACGCACCAGCGCGCCCGGCCCGCACACCCATGTGCGGACATGAGCCCCCAGTCTGACGGAACCTCGCCGGGATTGCGCCCGTCCGGAGCGCCGAAGACCGGGTGGCCGCCCGTACGGGGGAACACCACGGGGGGCCCTTGTGTTGGACACTGGAGGCCGACGCAGCCACCAGGCACTCAGACGAAGGCGGGCCGATGACCACGACGCAAGCGCGCACCGAGCCGGACCACGCGCCCGGGAACGAGCCGCACGCCGACCCCGCCGCAGACCCCGCCGCAGACCCCGCCGCCGAGGCCGTGGCCGGGGCCGCCGCCGGGGCGCACGGCGGCCACGGGCCGCACGGGTACAGCGCGCAGAAGGACGCCCACCTCAAGCGGCTGCGCCGGATCGAGGGCCAGATCCGGGGTCTGCAGCGGATGGTCGACGAGGACGTCTACTGCATCGACGTGCTCACCCAGGTCTCGGCCGGCACCAAGGCACTGCAGTCCTTCGCGCTCTCGCTGCTGGAGGAGCACCTGCGGCACTGCGTCGCGGCGGCCGCCGAGCAGGGCGGGGCGGAGCTGGACGCCAAGGTGGCGGAGGCCACCGCCGCGATCGGCCGGCTGCTGCGCAGCTGACCGCCTGCCGCCGCGGGGGCCGGCTAGGCCCTGTCCGGCCGATCTTGCCGGGCCGGTCCCGGGGTCTGCGCCGGGGCCCCTTCCCGGTCCCGCCCGGGTGACGGTCCGGCGGCCGAGCCGCCGTCGGGCCGGTCCAACAGCACCTCGTCGATCCGCTCGGTCGGCAGCCGCTCGCCGGCGCTGGCCGTCGCGGCGATCATCAGCTCACCGGCCAGGTCGATCTCGTCGAGGGCCGCGTCGTCGTGGCCGCCGCTGCGGCCACCTGTGGACGACACCACCTGCACCACCCCTTCAGCGCCCTGCCAGCCCGGGCGGCAGCCACCCGACGTCCAGCCTAGGCACTCCGGAGCCCGGCCACATGGCACGGACGGGCCATCTCGGCGCCGCCGAAACGGGTGGGCCGTGACCGTCCGACGTCCCACCCGTTCCGGCGGCGCTCCTCCTCGAAGCGGCTCCGGGCCGGTGCCGGGGCCACCGCGGGCCCGCGGCAGGCGTGTGCCGGGACCGTGTCCGGGCCTGTACCGGGCCTACTTCGGGCTCTCCGTGGGCTTCATCGAGTAGATGTCCGAGGCGGGCGGCTCGGCCGCCTCGACCGGCTTGCCGAAGTCCGTCAGCGAGGTGGTCGACGTCACCTTCACCTGGTCCTTCGCCTCCTTGGACCCGGCCACCCCGGCGAAGGTGAACTCCTCGACCACCTTGTGCAGCCGCCCCTGCTCGTCCAGCCAGGCGTCGTACGGGACGTCCCGGACGGTGAAGGTCTGGCCGGCCATCCGCAGGCCGTCGCCGCCCCGGCCGCCGGTGGCATCGGCCGCCTTGGCGAGGTCCAGGGTGCCCCGGTAGTGCTTGAGCGCCACCCCGTCAACCGTCTCGGTGCCGACCAGGTCGGCCTTCTGCGCCCCCCGCAGCGCGCCCGCGGCGGAGGCCGGATCGGTGGCGCCGCTGCTGACCAGGTTGCCGTCCGGCAGCTGGCGCACGTCCAGCTTGACCCACTTGCCCTCGGGCACCTTCGCCCCGCTGTTCTGCAGGTAGACGGTGCCGGGCAGGACCACCTCGACGATCTTCCCGGTGGTGGCCGCGCCGGGCGGCACCTGCACCTCCAGGCGGCCGATCCGCTTCACGTAGTCGTAGCCGCCGGTGCCGCTGAAGACGGCCTTCTTCTCCGCGGACTCGGTGACCAGCTCGGTGGCGGAGTGCGCGGAGCCCGTCCGACCGGTGATGTCGGGGGAGTTGCGGACGGCCGTGACCGGGTCGGCGGACAGCTTGTCGGGGACGGCCGCCTGCCGGTCGGCGGAGCCGCCGCCGGAGGCTCCGGGCGAGCAGCCGGCCAGTGCGGCCAGTGCGGCGGCGAACAGGGCGGCCCCGGCCGCCGAGCGCAGGTGCGGCAGCGGGCGGCGCGATCGCCGCCCGTCGCGCTGCTGGTCGGTCATCTTCATCCTCGCGACAACCCCCTCGGGCCCGACTGCCCCGCCACCACCACCCCGGGTGGGCAGAGCTCTTTCCGGGCAAACGAGTTGAGGTGTGAAGGGTTACGCGGAACCCGGCGCGCACCGGGCGTCGCGCGCCGGGTGCCGGGGGCGTTACGGTGAAGCACGTGCACAGTGAGCTGCCGGCTGCCCCCGGCACCACCCCTCTGCCCGAGCACCGCGTGGCGATCAGCGAGCGCGGTTCCTTCTGCTACGCGATCTGCAGCTGTGGCTGGTTCTCCCCGGCCCGGCGCTCCCGGGACCTGACCCGACGCGAGGCCGCCGACCACCTCGCCGAGAGCGGCCCGACGGCGCCGTGATCCAGCCGGTCGGGGCCGGGGCCCCGAGAGCCCTCCCGGGGGCCTCGGGGGCCTTGGGGACCTATGCCGCGAGGTCCGATTCCGGCGGCTGCTCGTCGGCGCGGACGGTGCCGCGTTCGCCGCCGCGCCGACGACGGCGCGGGCGCGGGCCGCCGGCGGGGGCCCGGATCAGCGGCGCGGCGACGGTGCGGCTCAGCGCGTGGCAGAGCGGCACCAGGACGGCCATCGCGATCGGCGCCAGCAGCAGCACGACCGCCGTGGCGAGCGCGAACCCGCCGACCACGTCGGTGGGGTAGTGGACGCCCATGTACATCCGGCAGAAGCCCTGCAGCAGGGCGAGGCCGCCGGCGATCCAGCCCAGCCGACGGTTCACCAGGAACAGTGCCACCGCGATGCCCATCGACATCGTCGAGTGGTCGCTGACGAAGGAGTGCGTGCCCTCCTTGCCCTCCACCAGCACGTCCAGGCCGGTGTGGTCGACGAAGGGGCGCGGGCGGTCCACTATGGCGGCGATCGGCAGGTTGGCCAGCTCGGCGATCGCGACCGAGAGCGGCGCCCAGAGCAGTCCGGCGACCGCCACCGGGGCGTCCGGGCGGCGTCTGGCCTGCAGCCAGCCGACCAGGCCCAGTAGGGCCAGGCCGATCAGGATGCCGTACTCGCCGATCCAGGAGACCAGGTGGTCCAGCCACTCCGGGGCGTGCTTGGCCAGGCCGTTGACCGCGTAGAGCAGTCCGAGGTCGGGGTTGGTCGTGTCGGCAAGCGGCGTCGACACGCCGTACCTCCTTCTGGTCCGTTGCACCTGGTCGTTCCGGCCGGGGCCCGCCCGGCTCGGGAAGCTGACGCGGGGCCATCGGACACAACGTCATAACCGGGGTGCAGCGTTCCACGGAAACGCGCGGTTATCGAAACTTGACTCAGCGTCCACAGCGCGCTCACACCCGGCGCCCCGGGGCGGCTCAACTCTTTGCGGGTGTTTGACCTGGACCTGTCGGAGTGGCGGCGGCCGGCGCCGGACCGGCCGGCGCCGGGCGGGCGGCGGCAGCCGGGACGGCGGGGGCGGAGGGCGGGGGCGAGGTCGGTGCGTCCGGTGCGGTCGGGCCGCCCTTGCCGGTGATGGTGCCGTCCGCGTTGCGCACCGGCAGCGCCGCCGCGCCGTCCGAGGTGACCCGGGTGGCGCCGATGTACTCCTTGGTGTCGATCTTGTCGTAGCGGATCACCGCGTTGGTGTGCGGCGCGTTGATCATGTATCCGCCGCCGACGTAGATGCCGACGTGGTGGATGCTGCGCGGGTCGTTCAGGTCCGTCGCCCAGAACACCAGGTCGCCCGGGCGCAGCTGGTCGCGCGAGGGGTGCGGGCCGGCGTACCACTGGTCGTTGGCGACCCGGGGGAGGACGATGCCCACGCTGGCGTACGCGGCCTGGGTGAGCCCCGAGCAGTCGAACCGCCCGCCCTGCGAGGGCAGGCCCTCGCCGCCCCACAGGTACAGGGTGCCGAGCTTGGTCTGGGCGAAGTAGATCGCGGCGGCCGACTGCTGGGAGACCTCCACCGGCGCGGTGGGCGCGGCGAAGCTCATGGTCAGCGCCTTGATGTTCTTCACATAGCCCTGGGTCTCCTTGTACGGCGGCACCCCGTCGTACTTCTCCACCGCGTACGGGCCCGCGTTGTAGGCGGCCAGCACATTGGCCTGGCGGTCGCCCGGCACCTTGGAGACGTCGCGGGCGAGCGCGCAGTCGTAGGTCGCCGCCGAGGCGATCGCGTCGACCGGGTCCCAGATGTCCTTCTTGCCGTCATTGTTGCCGTCCGTACCGAACGTTGCCCAGGTGCCCGGCATGAACTGCGCCATTCCCAGCGCTCCGACGGGCGATCGGGCGCCCGGGTCGAAACCGCTTTCCTGGTACAGCTGGGCCGCGAGCATCGGCGGCGAGATGTCCGGGCAGAGCGCGCCCCATTGCTGGAACGGCGCCTGGTAGGCGGCCGGGACCGTGCCCGGGGAGAGCGCGGCGCGATTGGCGGACTGCTGTGGCGTACCACTCGCCGCATACGTCCCGACGGTCACCAGACCGACGAACCCGAACGCGACAACTCCCGCAGCGGCGGCGGCCGTACCGGCCTTCCGGAGTACCATCAGCACCATCCCGACGAGTCGTCAGTCGAAGTGTCCCGGAAGGCGTTGCTCACCGCAATCATCAGAGATACAAAGAGTGAGCGCTATCCTTCGTACGGTGGACATCCTGGCCTACGTGTCCGATGCCTCACGACCAATCCGCGAGAAGCAGCCAAGTCGACATCAGATCTGGCCAAGAATAGGTACCGGCCCTTCGCGCGGGCGGGGTCCGGGCTCTTGAATTTGCCTGATCGGGCGGTGAGATGGAAATGAACCTGAGCAGCGTGGACAGCATCGCGATCGGCCACCTGGCCGAAGACCCTCCTAAGAAACCGAATATCGACACCATCATCGGTGGGATCGCCCCGGACTGGGGTCCCTTCGCCAGTCTCGGGTCGGAGGCACGGGTGATGGTGGAGGTCGTCATGGCCGTGGCCATCCTGGGGTGCCTCGGCATCGCGGTCTGGGGCGCGGCCAAGCAGCGGATCGGCGCCACCGCGATGCGCGACAGCTTCGGCGCCGAACAGGGCAAGGGGCTGATCATCGCCGGGCTGACCGGCGTGTTCATCATTGGATCACTTGGCACTCTGTTCACCATTGTCTACGGCATGGCCATCTGACGATCGGACAGCAGGCGGGAGGTCCGCCTGTCGTCCGGCCGCCGGGACCGGCCGGAGCGGCCGCCGGGGTCCCGGTGGAGCTCCACCGGAGGTCCGGCCGGAGTCCCGCCAGGAGTCCACCCACCACCCCTCCCTCCGCGCCCGCCCACGGCCGGAGGGGCCCCTGGAGCCGCCACCCGGCTCCCTGCACCAGGAGGGCCGCCGTGCCGTTGTCCGACGACCAGCCGCACACCCGTACGCGGTTGCCGGTCGGCGAACAGCCCTCGTCCCAGATGAGTACGCGTCAGGCGCGGCCGATGCGGACGCTGCTGACGGTCCTGGTGGTCGTCACGCTGCTGGTCGTGGCGATCTCCATCGCCAACCGGGGCAAGGCCGACCCGTCCGGCGCCCCCCGCTCCGCCGACGGCGCGGCCGCCACCGCGACCGCCGCCTCCGGGGCGGGCCCCGCGCCCAGCGGCGACCAGCCGGTGAGCACCACCACCAACGGCGTCGCCGGCGGCTTCCCGCACACCGACCAGGGGGCCCAGTCGGCGGCGGCCAACTACGCCGTGGCCATCGGCTCGGCCGACATGTTCCGCACCGACAGCCGCCACACCATCGTCGCCACGGTCGCCGACCCGGGCGCGGTGGCGGGCCTCCAGAGCAGGCTGGACCAGGGGTTCTCCCCTGAGACCGCGGCCAGGTTCGGCGTTGACGCCCAAGGGCACCCCCCCAAGGGCATGACGTTTGTCAGCCGGACCATCCCGGTCGGCACCAAGAGCGCCGCTTACAGCGCCGAGAGCGCCAAGATCGAGGTTTGGTGTACCGGGCTCTTCGGCCTGGCCGGTGAGCGTTCGATCCGTCCGGTCTCGGAGGAGTGGTTCACCCTCACCCTCAGCCTGCGCTGGACCGGTGCGGACTGGAAGCTCACCGACTTCAGCCGGGTGGCGGGTCCTGCACCTGTCCCACCGGATCAGCAGGCCGCGACCTCTGAGGAGATCACTGGTGCCGTCGAGCAGTTCGGAGGCTTCCGCTATGCCCGCTGACGGTGGATCCGGTCGCGTGAGCCGAGTAGCGGGCCGGCTTGCCGGAACGCTGATGGTCGGTCTCGCCTCGGTGGTCTTGACGGCGCAGCGTGCGTTCGCCGAGCCGTCGCCCACATCGAGCCCCAGCGTGACCAATACCAGCTGCCCCGGGGTGCCCCTGCCGGGGAACGATGTCTACTGTGCCCCCGGCGGAGGCGGCGCCTCGCTGCCCGGGAGTGGTGCGGTGGGGAGTGTCACCGATCCGCTGGGGTCGCTGGCCAAGGGGTGTGCGCAGGCGGCGGCGTGGGTGGTGCGGAAGCTGTCGAGCGCCATCGACGGGACGACGCAGGTGGACTTCACCAACGCGTCCTTCCTGCAGCAGTACGCGGTGGTGTTCGCCGGGTCGACGATCATCACGCTGGTGCTCTGGCTGCTGGCGGTGACGAAGCGGGCGGTGCGCGGGGCGCCGTTGACGACGGCGATCTCGGAGGCGATCGGCTTCCTGTGGCTGACCGTGGTGGCGTCCGCGTTCACGCCGCTGATCCTGTACACCGTGGTGAGCGCGACGGACGGGCTGACCAAGGCGATCGCGGTGGGGACGAAGTCGGACACCGGGACGTACCTGGGCGGGTTCGCGGACACCCTGGAGAAGGGTGACATGGGCGGCGGCCCGCTCATCCTGATCATCGTGTCGCTGGTGGCCGTGCTGGCCGCGGCGGTGCTCTGGATCGAGCTGCTGATCCGGGCCGCGATGCTCTACGTGGGCGCCCTGCTGGGCACCGCGGTGTACGCGGGGCTGGTGGACAAGCAGCTGTGGAAGCACGTGCGCCGCTGGGCGGGGGTGATGGTGGCGGTGGACCTGGCGAAGCCGATCATCGTGATCATCCTCGGGCTGGCCGGCGCGGTGGCGACCGGCGCCGGGGCCACCGACGACTTCGCCCGGGTGCTGTCGGGTCTGGCGATCCTCTTCCTGTCGATCTTCGCGAGCACGGCCGTCTACCGCTTCGTGCCGGGCTTCGGCGACGAGATCATGAACATGCGCAACGCCCGGGCCAGCGCCGTCTCGGCCGGCTCGGCGATGATCAACGGCACCGCGAACCTGATGAAGCAGGGCATCAGCACCCACGGCGACCGCGGCCCGCAGGGCGGCGGGGGCAGCCCGGGTGCGGGTGGCGGCTCGGTCGCGCCCGGCATCGCCGCGCACGCCGCGCGGACCCCCGCGCCACCGAAGCAGGCCGCGCCCCCGGCGTCGGTCCCGATCCGCGACAGCAATCCAGCGAAGGGAGGGTGACGGGTAAGTGAGCAGCGAACCACTCGGCCAGTACGGCGCCCAGTACGCCCAGCCGTACGTGCACCAGCGCCGCACCTACCTGATCGGCAAGGCCCGCCCGAACGCGCCGATCGGCCGCAACCGGGAGTCCGGCGAGATCGTCCTGATCATCTTCGGAGCGTTCCTCGGCATGGTCTGGGGCCTGATGATGCCGATCCTGCCGCTGCGCATCGCGGGCCTGGTCGGCCTCCCCGCCCTGGCCATCGGGGCGGTCTACGTGCCCTACCGGCGCCGGACGTTCTACAAGTGGGCGGAGATCAACCGCACCTACCGCCGGACGGTCCGCAGCGGCCGGGCGGTGTGGAAGTCGGACGTGATGGACGCCGGCACCCGGCTGGACGGCCGTGAGGTGGAGGTCGGCCCGCCGCCCGGGGTGGGGCGGCTGCGCTGGCTGGCGGCGCCGTTCGGGCCGGACGAGGTCGGGGTGCTGATGCACCTGGAGCGGCGCACGGTGACGGCCGCGATCGAGATCGAGGGCCCGGGCGTCGGCCTGCGCGACTCGGAGGACCAGGAGGCCCTGGTCGACCGGTTCGGCACGCTGCTGAAGCACGTCGCCAACGGGGACGGCTTCGTGACCCGGCTGCAGATCCTGGCCCGGACGCTGCCGGCCGACCCGGACGCGCACGCCAAGGACGTGGAGCGGCGCGGCGACCACGACGCGCCGCGCTGGCTGCAGGACTCGTACGACCAGCTGCAGTCGATGGTGTCGACCTCCTCGGAGCAGCACCGGGCGTACCTGGTGGCCTGCATGCACTACACCCGCGACCTGGCCGCCGAGGCGCACGCGATGGGCCGGACGGCGACCGGGCGGCGGGCCCGGGACGACGAGGGGCTGGCCGCGGTGATGGCCCGTGAGCTGACCGACATCTGCGCGCGCCTCGCCGAGGCGGACATCCGGGTGCGCCAGCCGCTCGGCCAGGCCCGGCTCTCCTCGCTGCTGCACTCGATGTACGACCCGGACCACCCGATCGACCACATCCAGGCGATGTCCCGGCGCAACGCCTGGCCGGCCGAGCTGGACGCGACCCACCCGCAGTACCTGGAGGCGAAGACCCGGGAGTCGGTGACCCGCGAGCCGTGGTGCCACGCCACCGCGTGGGTCAAGGAGTGGCCGCTGACCCCGGTGGGCGTCAACTTCCTGGCGCCGCTGCTGGTCCACACCCCGGACGTGATCCGGACGGTGGCCGTGACGATGGACCTGGAGCCGACCGATGTCGCGATCGAGCGGATGCTGACCGAGAAGACCAACGACGAGGCGGAGGCCAGCCGCGCCGCCAAGATGAACCGCACGGTCGACCCGCGCGACCTGGCCCACACCGGCCGGGTGGACCAGCGCGGTGACGACCTGGCGTCCGGCGCGGCCGGGGTCAACCTGGTCGGCTACATCACGGTCTCCTCGCGCAGCCCGGAGGCGCTGGCCCGGGACAAGCGGACCATCCGCGCCTCGGCCGGCAAGAGCTACCTCAAGCTGGAGTGGTGCGACCGCGAGCACCACCGGGCGTTCGTCAACACCCTGCCGTTCGCCACCGGCATCCGCCGCTGAGCCCTACGGCCGCCGGTCCACCCCGCGCCGGTCCACCCCGCCGGCCCACCCGCTGATCCACCGCACCGCTGACACACCAGGAGGCCGCCCATGGCGCTCGGCAACCTCACCGACGCGTTCACCAGCCTGATGTTCGGCAAGGTGGAGACCACCCGCCTGCCGGTGCGCACCTCCACCGGCCAGGCGCAGGCGGTGTACCTGCCCACCGCCGCGCCGGGGCTGGGCGACTCGGGTGTGATCATCGGCCGCGAGGTGTACAGCGGCAAGGGGTACGTCTACGACCCGTTCCAGCTGTACGGGCAGCAGCTGCCGGCCCCGCACTGGCTGGTGCTCGGGGAGTCCGGCAACGGCAAGTCGGCGCTGGAGAAGACGTACGTGCTGCGCCAGCTGAGGTTCCGTGACCGGCAGGTCGTGGTGCTGGACGCGCAGGGCGAGGACGGCGTCGGCGAGTGGAACCTGATCGCCAACGCGCTGGGCATAAAGTCGATCCGGCTCGACCCGATGGCGGCCCGGGACGGCGGGGTGAAGCTCAACCCGCTGGATCCGGCGATCACCCAGACCGGTCAGCTGTCGCTGCTGCGCACCATCATCGAGGTGGCGATGGGGCGCGGGCTGGAGGAGCGGGCCGGGTTCGCGCTGAAGGCCGCGCACGCCCACGTGGTGGCGACGGTGACCGACCGCCAGCCGGTGCTGGACGACATCATCGACACCCTGCGCAGCCCGGAGCTGTCCTCGCTGGAGTCGCTGGGCGTGGCGGTCGACGAGGTGCAGTCCTGGGGCCTGGACGTGGCGCTGGTGCTGGACCGGCTGGTCGACGGTGACCTGCGCGGCATGTTCGACGGGCCGACCACGGACGGCATCGACCTGGACGCGCCGCTGATCGTCTTCGACCTGTCGCACATCGACCGCAACTCGATCGCGATGCCGATCCTGATGGCGATCGTCGGGGTCTGGCTGGAGCACACCTGGATCAGGCCGGACCGGAAGAAGCGCATCTTCCTGGTCGAGGAGGCCTGGCACATCATCAACAGCCCGTTCGTGGCCCAGCTGTTCCAGCGGCTGCTGAAGTTCGGGCGCCGGCTCGGCCTCTCCTTCGTCGCGGTGGTCCACCACCTGTCGGACGTGGTGGACGGCGCGGCGGCCAAGGAGGCGTCGGCGATCCTGAAGATGGCCTCCACCCGGACGATCTACATGCAGAAGGCCGAGGAGGCGAGGGCCACCGGCCGGGTGCTGGGCCTGCCGCGCTGGGCGGTGGAGATCATCCCCACCCTGTCGCCGGGCATCGCGGTCTGGGACGTGAACGGCAACGTTCAGGTGGTGAAGCACATCATCACGGAGGCCGAGCGGCCGCTGGTGTACACCGACCGGGCGATGACCGAGGACGCGGTCGCCGAACGGGTGCGCGCCGAGCGGTACCTGGCGGCCGAACCCGGGGTGTAGCGGGGCGCGGTGCAGCCGCGGCGGGTGCGGCCGGCGGGGCGGACCGCCCGGACGGGTGCTCAGCTGTTCCTGGTCGGGACGTGGAACCGGCACCCGTCGGGGTCGCCGACGGACTGGGCGATCCCGAGCGCGATCCCGGCGGCCCTGGTGGGGCGTGGTGTGGCCTTCATGGTTCCCCCCGATGTCCCCCCGAACGGGTGATCGTCCGGTGATTTCATCCTTGCAGATGTTTTGAACGCGTTCAACTTGCCGCAATGTCGAGAGATGGACGGATCGTCAGCTGCCGGAAACCCTCTTGTTACGTACGGGACCCTGACAGCTACGCGCGTTGACCCTAGGCTGCACGGGTCACTCATGACAGCTGCCAGCGCCCGCCGGTCGACCACAGCCCGGGCGCTCTAGGGGTAGGGGACCCTCAGAATGTTCACCGTCAGATCCCGACGTGCGGGCCTGGCCGCAGTCGCCGCCGCCGGGCTGCTCGGCTCGGTGGCCGTGCCGACCGCGGCCCAGGCCGCGGATGCCAACCGCCACAAGACCGTCAACCTCCAGCTGCTGGCGATCAACGACTTCCACGGCAACCTGGAGCCCCCGGCCGGTTCGTCCGGCACCATCCGGGAGATCGACCCGGCGACCGGCCAGGTGGTCTCCACCCCGGCCGGCGGTATCGAGTACCTGGCCACCGCGCTGCGCCAGGCCCGGATCCCGGCCGACGACTCGATCACCGTCGCGGCCGGTGACATCGTCGGCGCCAGCCCGCTGACCTCGGCGCTCTTCCACGACGAGCCGACCATCGAGGCGATGGACAAGCTCGGCCTGGACGTCACGGCCGTCGGCAACCACGAGTTCGACGAGGGCGCCAAGGAGCTCACCCGCCTCCAGGAGGGCGGCTGCCACCCGGTGGACGGCTGCTACGAGGAGGGGCGCAAGTTCAAGGGCGCCAACTTCAACTACCTCGCCGCCAACGTCACCTACGAGAAGACCGGCAAGCCCGTCCTGGCCCCGTACTGGGTGACCAAGTCGCAGGGCGTGAAGGTCGGCTTCATCGGCGCGACCCTGGAGGGCACGCCGAACATCGTGACCGCCGAGGGCGTCAAGGGCCTGAAGTTCGGCAACGAGGTCGCCACGATCAACAAGTACGCGGCCGAGCTGAAGAAGCAGGGCGTGAACTCGATCGTCGCCCTGATCCACGAGGGCGGGCTGCCGGCCAGCAGCACCTACAACTACGACTGCGGCGCCGCCGGCCAGGGCATCTCCGGCCCGATCGTCGACATCGCGAAGAACCTGGACCCGGCGATCGGCGCCATCGTCACCGGCCACACCCACAACGCGTACGCCTGCAGCATCCCCGACCCGCAGGGCGTGCCGCGTTCGGTGACCAGCGCGGCCTCCTTCGGCCGGCTCTACACCGAGATCGACCTGAAGCTCGACAAGACCACCGGCAGCATCGTGCGCCCCTCGGTCAAGGCCGAGAACCACGTCGTGCGCCGCACGGTCGAGAAGGCCCCGGACATGACGGCGCTGATCGACCGCTACTCCAAGCTGGCCGCCCCGATCGCCAACCGTCCGCTCGGCTTCATCGCCTCGGACATCAACGGCCGTGGCAACAGCGACCTGGAGAAGCCGCTCGGTGACGTGATCGCCGACGCCCAGCTGGAGGGCCTGGCGCCCGCCGACAAGGGCGGCGCGCAGATCGCCTTCATGAACCCCGGCGGCATCCGCTCGGACCTGGTCTACAAGGCCAGCGGCGCCGAGGGCGACGGCGTGGTGACCTACGGCGAGGCGTTCACCGTCCAGCCGTTCACCAACATGATGCAGGTCAAGACGCTGACCGGCGCCCAGCTGGTCCAGCTGCTCCAGCAGCAGGTGAGCGGCTCCAACGCGGCCTCGCCGAAGGTCCTGCAGTCCTCCAAGGGCCTGACCTACACCCTGGACATGCGCAAGGCCGGTGCGGACCGCGTTCTGGTGGACTCGATCCGGCTGAACGGCGCGCCGGTCGACCCGGCCGCCAAGTACCGCGTCGCGGCCAACGAGTTCCTGGCCGGCGGCGGCGACGGCTTCCCGGCGTTCGCGGCCGGCACCGACAAGCTGGTCGGCGCCTCCGACCTGGACGTCTTCGCCACCTACCTGGGTGCCCACAGCTCGGCCGCCGCGCCGCTGAAGGCCCCCGCGCAGGATCGCATCAAGGTCCTCGGCCCGGGCAGCGACCTCGACTGACCGAGAGCCGGAACGGAACGGGCGGGGCGCTGTCGGGGCGCCCCGCCCGTTCCGTTTCCCCGCTACGCCGGGGACGGTCCGCCCGGCAGCCGCACGGTGGCCTGGGTGCCCGGTCCGCCGTCCCGGGCCGGGCCGAGCGAGACCTCGCCGCCGGCCTCCCGGACGCTCTGCGCCACGATCGACAGGCCGAGCCCGGAGCCGGGGAGCTGGCGGGAGGACGGGGAGCGCCAGAACCGGTCGAAGACGTAGGGGAGTTCGTCCGAGGGGATGCCCGGACCGTGGTCGCGGACGGTCAGCACACCCTGCCGGAGGCGGACGTCGATGGCCCCGCCGGGCGGGCTGTACTTGACGGCGTTGTCCAGCAGGTTGATCACGGCGCGTTCGAGGGCGGCCGCGTCGCCGTGGACGAACCAGGGCTCGACGGCGGTCTCGAAGACCAGTCCCGGGCCGCGCAGCTTCGCCCGGGCCACCGCCCGGTCGGCGAGCTCGTGCAGCGCGACGACGGCGAGGATCCGCTCCGGTCGGGGGGTGTCGGGGCGGGAGAGCTGGAGCAGGTCGCCGATCAGGACGGTCAGCTCCTGCATCTGCGCCTTCATGTTGCCGAGCAGTTTGGTCTTGGTCGCCGGGGGCAGCGGGCGGCCGGTGTCGTCGCTGCGGATCAGCAGGTCGACGTTGGTGCGCAGCGAGGTGAGCGGGGTGCGGAGCTCGTGCCCGGCGTCGGCGATCAGACGGGTCTGGCGGTCCCGGGAGTTGGCGAGCGCGGTGGACATGGAGTTGAACGAGGCGGAGAGCCGGGCGATCTCGTCGTCGCCGTGTACGGGGATGGTGGTGCCGACCTCCTCGGTGCGGGCGATGTGCTCGACGACGTCGGTGAGCTGGTCGACGGGCCTGAGCGCGGAGCGGGCGACCAGCCGGCCGGCGAGTCCGGCGAGGATGATGCCGCCGAGGGCCACGCCGCCGAGGATCAGGGCGAGCCGGTTGAGGGACTCCTCCGTGGCCTTGGTCGGCGAGGCGACCATGATGAGCACGGAGGAGTGGTTGGAGGCGCGGGCGAGCGAGATCTTGACCATGGCCGGCTCACCGTTGGTGAAGCGGCCGTCGCGGATGATCGACTGGTTCGGTCGGAGCGCGAGCGCCCGGACGTCGTCCGCCTGGATGGTGATGGCCTTGGTGGCAGTGGCCGGCAGGGTGACGCAGGCCGGGTCGGTCCAGACGAACTGGGTGTCCCGGGACGCGGGACCACCGCCTGGAGGCTCGGACAGCGCGCCTGCCGCCTGGTTCTCCTGGACGGACTTCAGGGCGGCCTCCGGCGTCGTGTCGCACGGGAGTTGGATGGGCCGCGGTGCCACGCGGGGAGGCGGGACGTTCTCCAGGTCGTGCTGTACCTGTCCGTAAAGCTGCTTCTCGACGAGGAACCAGCAGGCCACGGCCGACAGCGCGATCGCCACCGCGACCGCCGCCGCCGTCAGGAACGTCAGCCGGCTGCGCAGGGACTGCGCCCGGTACCAGTGGGCGAGCCGCCGACGGCGGGGGGCCCGGGGCGGGACCAGCGGGGGCGGCGCGGCGGCGGTGTCGCTCACGCGGGGGTGCCGGCGGCCGGGCGGAGGGCGTAGCCGACGCCGCGGACGGTCTGGATGATCCGCGGCATGCCGCCCTGCTCGGTCTTGCGGCGCAGGTACATCACGTACACGTCCAGGGAGTTGGAGGACGGCTCGAAGTCGAAGCCCCAGACCGCCTTGAGGATCTGCTCGCGGGTGAGGACCTGGCGGGGGTGCGAGAGGAACATCTCCAGCAGCATGAACTCGGTGCGGGTCAGCTCGACCGGCTTGCCGGCCCGGGTGACCTCGCGGGTGGCGGTGTTCATCCGCAGGTCGGCGAAGGCCAGCACCTCGCTGTCGTCCTCGACCGCGGCGGCCCGGGCGGCGGCCTCGGTGGCGAGGGCGTTGCGGCGGAGCAGGGCGCGGACCCGGGCCAGCAGTTCGTCGAGCTCGAAGGGCTTGGCGAGGTAGTCGTCCGCGCCGACGTCCAGGCCGGTGACCCGGTCGCCGACCGCGTCGCGGGCGGTGAGCATCAGGACCGGGACGGTGTCGCCGCGCGAGCGCATCCGGCGGACGGCGGTGAGGCCGTCCATCCGGGGCATCATGATGTCGAGCAGGACGAGGTCGGGCCTGTCGCGTTCGACGGACTCCAGTGCCTCGTAGCCGTCGGTGGCGGTGGCGACCTCGTAGCCCTCGAAGGCGAGGCTGCTCTCCAGGGCGTCCCGGAGGGCGGGTTCGTCGTCGACCACGAGGAGCCGGGCGGTGGCCTGCCCGTGCTCGGCGGAGGTGCGGTCGTCGGCGGACGGGATCATGGGCGGTTGCCCTTTCTCGGTCGTCGGAGGGCCTGTGGAGGGGGGTCTGCGGAGGAGCGCCTGTGGGAGGAGCACCTGCTCGGAGTAATTGTCCGTCTAGATGTTCTGGCCGGCCTGCAGCTCGGGCAGCACCTGCTTGATGTCGTCGATCGGGATGGCGAACCCGAGGCCGACGCTGCCGGCGCTGCTGCTGTCGGCCGTGGAGCTGGAGCCGGCCGCCGAGTACATCGCCGAGTTGATGCCGATGACCTGGCCGCTCGCGTTGATCAGCGGGCCGCCGGAGTTGCCGGGGTTGAGCGCGGCGTCGGTCTGGAAGGCCTTGTAGGTGGTGGTGTCGCCGCTGTTCTGCGGGGTGTTGCCGCGCAGGCCGGGCAGGTTGGGGAAGCCGAAGCCGCCGTTGCCGCTGGTGCTGCCCTCGTCGAGCTGGACGGTGACCTCGCGGTTCTCGGCGCTGATGATGCCCGAGGTGACGGTGCCGGTGAGGCCCTCGGGGTTGCCGATGGCGACGACCGGGTCGCCGACCGAGACGGCGGAGGAGTCGCCGAGGGTGGCGGGGGTGAGGTCGCCGCGGCCGCTCGCGGTGATCACGGCGGCGTCCAGGGCCTTGTCGGTGCCGGTGACGGTGGCCTTGGCGGTGGAGCCGTCCTGGAAGGTGACGGAGAGCTGTCCGCCGGCGGCCGCGCCGGAGACCACGTGGTAGTTGGTGAGGATCTGCCCGCTCCTGGTGAGCACCACGCCGGTGCCGGTGGCGGTGCCGCTCGCGCTCTTCACGGTGATCTGGACGACGCTCGGCGAGACCGCCGAGGCGATCGCGGCCACGTCGGCGCTGCCGTCGGAGCGGGCCGAGATCGGGCTGGCGACGGTGGTGGTCCGGCTGCCGGAGCCGTGCTGTTCGGCGGCGACGACCCCGCCGGTCACCCCGCCGAGGACGGCGGCGACCGCCGCGACGGCGGTGACCAGGCCGAGCCGGCCACGCAGCAGCCCGCGGCGGCCGCGGCCGCCGCGGTGGCCGCCGTGCGGGGCCGGTCCGCCGGCCTCGGGCGGTACCGGCGGTGCGGGGGGCATCGGGGGAGCCGCGGCCGGGGGAGGGGGCGGGCCGTCGAAGCCGCCGCCGGAGTGGTCCTCGCGGTGGCTGTGGGCGGCGGGGCCGCTCTCGACGACGGTGCCCTCGATCACCCGGTCCCGGTGCGGGTGGGCACCCGGGGGCGGGTAGCCGCCGGGGAGGCCGTCCTGGTGGTGCCGGTCGTCCTGGTCGCCGCGCTGCTGCTGATCGCTCATGCCGACCAACGTCCGCCCGGCGGATGAGGATCCGATGAGAGCGGGCTCAGAACGGGGAGAGAAGCCCGTTGACTTCTCATAAAGCCTGGTCAGGCGGCCTGTCGGCGGCCCGGGGGCGGAGTGGGTTATTCCGCTTCGGTGCCGGCCTCCGGCTGCGGTCCGGAGCAGCCGCAGGAACGGCGGATGACCAGGCGGGACGGGAACTTCCGGACCCGCTCGGTGTCCGAGCCCGGCACCATCAGCGAGTCGTCCAGGACCAGGTCCACGGCGGCCCGGGCCATCGCGTCGCGGTCGGAGGCGACGGTGGTCAGCGGCGGGTCGGCGAGCGCGGCCTCGGGCACGTCGTCGAAGCCTGCCACCGCGAGGTCGTCGGGGACCCGCAGGCCGAGCTCGCGGGCGGCCCGCAGGACGCCGATCGCCTGGTCGTCGGTGGAGCAGAAGATCGCCGGCGGGCGGTCCGCCGAGCCGAGCAGGCCGAGGGCGACCTCGTAGGCGCCGTAGCGGTGGAACGGGGCGTCGATCAGGTGCGGCTCGGCGGGCAGGCCGTGGGCGTCCATGGCGCGCTGCCAGCCCTCGACGTGGTCGATCACCGGGTCGCCGGGGGCGGGGGACTCGACCGGGCCGCCGAAGCAGGCCACGTACGGGTGCCCGTGCACCTCCAGCAGGTGGCGCACGACCGCCTCGGCGCCGCCCACGTCGTCGGTGACCACCGCGACGTCGTCGATCGCCTCGGGCCGGCGGTGCAGCAGCACCACCTTGGCGCCCTCCATCGCGGCGAACTCCTCGGCGGCCCGCTGCGAGGGGCCCTGGCTGACCAGGATCAGGCCGGAGACCCGCATGCCGAGGAAGGCGCGGACGTAGTGCACCTCGCGGTCGTCCACGTAGTCGGAGTTGCCGATCAGCACGAGCTTGCCGCGCTCGGAGGCGGCTCGTTCCACGGCGTGCGCCATCTCGGCGAAGAACGGCTGGCGGGCGTCGGGGACGACCATGCCGATCAGGTTGGTGCGGCGGGAGGCCATCGCCTGGGCGACGCTGTTCGGCCGGTAGCCGAGCTGCTCGATCGCCGCGAGGACCTTCTCCTTGGTCGCGGGCGCGACCGGGCGCGGCCCGTTGTTGATGACGTAGCTGACGACCGCGGTCGAGGTACCAGCCAGCCGGGCTACATCGTCGCGCGTCACTTTGGCCACGAGGGGAGTCTACGCGTGTGGCGTTCGGCCGGGCAGTGGGACGTGGCTACCGCCCGGTAGGGCACGGGGAGCGGCCGGGCGAATGCGGATAAGCCGGGCGGGGCCCGCCCGCCCGGCCTCCGGTCACCCCTCGCGGGCGGCCGGCGCGGAGGAGCGCTGGCCGAGGTCGGGCCGCTCGCCCTTGTCCGGCTTCTCCGGGACGACGAAGCGGTAGCCGACGTTGCGCACGGTGCCGATCAGCTGCTCGTGCTCGACGCCGAGCTTGGCCCGCAGGCGCCGGACGTGGACGTCCACCGTCCGGGTGCCGCCGAAGTAGTCGTAGCCCCAGACCTCCTGGAGCAGCTGCGCCCGGGTGAAGACCCGGCCGGGGTGCTGCGCGAGGTACTTGAGCAGCTCGAACTCCTTGAAGGTGAGGTCGAGCACCCGGCCCTTGATCTTGGCGGAGTAGGTGGCCTCGTCGACCGAGAGGTCGCCGTTGCGGATCTCCATCGGGCTGTCGTCGGTGACCACCTGGAGCCGGCCCAGCGCCAGCCGCAGCCGGGCCTCGACCTCGGCCGGGCCGGCGGTGTCCAGCAGGACGTCGTCGACGCCCCACTCGGCGGTGACGGCGGCCAGGCCGCCCTCGGTGACCACCAGGATCAGCGGGCTGCCGATGCCGGTGGAGCGCAGCAGCTGGCAGAGGCTGCGGATCTGCGGCAGGTCGCGCCGGCCGTCGACCAGGATGACGTCGGCGCTGGGGGTGTCGACCAGGGCCGAACCCTCGGCCGGTGCCACCCGGACGGAGTGCAGCAGCAGGCCGAGGGCCGGCAGCACCTCAGCGGAGGGCTGCAGCGCGTTGGTGAGGAGGAGCAGAGAACTCATACCCGGTAGTCCCCTTTCCGGGTCGTCGCGGTCGCTGTACGGCTGCCGCCACAGCCGGCTGGCGCACGTTTGAGGAGGTGTCGCGCGCGGCGCGCCCCGGGAGGGGCGGCGGCGGGCGGCGAGGGTGGGGGAAAGACGGTGGGCGCCAGGCCCGCACCGGGGGATTCGCCGGCGTGCACGGCAGAACCGGGGGCGTGCCGGAGGTCCCGCAACCCCTGATGCACCGTTTCTGCCCTGCTCATCCCGTGAACCCTCCGGTCTGTCCCGCGTCGGGCGGCGGCCCGGCGCCGGGTTTCGACACCCCGCCTGGTCCGGGCACTCCGTTGTGCCGGGAAATGGCGGGGCGGTCCCTGCTCCGCGCCGGGGGTGGGCCGACGAATCGCAAGGACGTCCGTACTGGCGTCCTGAAAGCACAAAAGGACCCGGGGGCGACTCTGCCCGGATCCCTTAGGCGTCGAGGATAGCCGACCTGCTCCCGCACCGGGAGGGCTCGAATGCGGCGCATCGGCCATTCCGGGCGCCGACCGGGTGAGCCTGGCCACAGCTCCGGCCGCGCGCCGGCACCGCTCCGGCCAGGGCGGTTGCCGGTCGGGGCGGCCGACCCGCCATCATGGGACGCACATCGGCGCCACCGTGCGCATACACCTTTCGAGTGATTGTGTGGCGGCTCCGATGTGGACCCGGACCGGGTACCGGGACCGGGCGACGACGAGGAGAAGGGGTTGCCATGGGTGCGACCACCGAGCCGGCGGACGCCGCGCGGGTGAGCGGGACGATCCGCTACTGGGCGGCGGCCAAGTCCGAGGCCGGACTGGCCGAGGAGCCGTACGAGGCCGCGACCCTGGCGGAGGCGCTGGCGGCGGCCAGGCAGCGGCACGCCGACCGGCCGAAGCTCGTCCGGTTGCTCGGGCACTGCTCGTACCTGGTGGACGGCTCCCCCGTCGGCGGCCGCGACCACACGACCGTCGCCCTCAGCCAGGGCGGCACGGTCGAGGTCCTCCCGCCGTTCGCGGGAGGGTGAGCGCCGTGACCGACATGAGTGACGCGAACGACGGTTTCGGCGGACACCGGCCGGCCCCGGCCGACCCGCAGGGCGCGGGCCAGGGCGGCTGGCCGAACCCCCAGCAGCACCTGCAGCAGCAGTCCCAGCAGCCTCAGCATCCGCAGTACCCGCAGCAGGGACCGGCGCAGCCGCAGCACCCGTACGCCCCGCAGCAGGCCCCCGCGCCGGCGCAGTCGTACCCGCAGCAGGGGTACGGCGCGCAGCCCTACGCCCCCGGGGCGGGTCGGCCGCCGGCCGCCGGAGACCCCTACGGCCACCAGGGCCACGAGCCGTACGGGCGGCCGCCCGCGGGTGACGCGCCGACCGCGCTGATCCCCCCGGTGCCGTCGGCCGCCGACGACGCCCCGACGGCGCTGATCCCCCCGGTGGCGGCCGCGGCCCCCGCGCCGGCTCCGGCCCCCGCGCCCGTTTTCGACCCGCCGACCATGACGCTCAAGCGCCCGACGCTCCCGGTCCCGCCGGGTGCCCCCGCCGTGCCGCCCGGCTCCGGCCGCCGCCGCGCCCCGGGCCCGGCACCGCACGCTCCGGCACAACACGCTCCGGCACCGCACGTTCCGGTGCAGCCCTCGCCCGCGCAGTCCGCCCCGGCGGCGCCGCCCGCCCGGACCGGCTCGCCGATCATCGACCCGGGTCTGCAGCCCGCCCTGATCACGGCGGGCGCGGCCGCGCTGCTGGCCGGCGGCGCGGCGCTCGGCCAGGTGGCACTGGCCCTGGTGGTCGTGCTGCTCCAGGGGCTGACCGCGGCCGGCTGGTTCCGGCTGAACGGCATGTGGCCGGCCCGGCAGGGCATCGCCCTCGCCGCACTGGTCGGCCTGACCGCGGACGCGGCGGTACTGCTGGCCGACTCCGACGGCGGTGCGGCGGCCGTGGTCGGCACCCTCGGCGGGTTCTTCCTGCTGGTCCTGGTGCTGCAGACGTTCCGCCCCTCGGACCCGAAGGAGCGGTTCTACGCGCTCACGGTGCTCGGCTCCGCCTCGGTGGTGACGGTGCTCTGCACCGCGCTGCTGCTGGCCGACTGGGTGCCGGCGGCGGTCGGCGCGGTCGCGCTGGCCACCGTCCTGGCCGCGGCGCCGCTGCCGGGGCCGAAGCAGCTGGGCCCGGTGCTCGGCCTGGTCGCGGCCGTGGTCCTCGGCCTGGCCGTGGGCGCGCCGCCGGCGCTGGGCGTGCTGGCGGGCCTCGGCGCGCTGGTCGGCCGCCGGGTGGCCGGGTACGACTTCCCGTCCCGGTTCGTGCACATGACGGCGGGCGTCGCGCTGCCGCTGGCGGTGGCCTCGCCGCTGATCTGGATCGCCACCCGCCTGCTGGCCGGCTGACCCCGGCACGCCGCACCGGCCTCCCGCCCCGGAACCATGCTCCGGGGCGGGACGTCGTACGGTCGTGCGACAGCGGCCGTACGCGGGCGGGCCGGACCAGAGCCGGGGCGTCCACGACGGCGACGGGCGACGACGGGGGAGAGCGATGCGCGGTTGGGTGAAGGCGACGATCGGGTTGGTGGTGCTCTCCGGCCTCCTGGTGGGGGCCGACCGGATCGCCGTGGGCCTGGCCGAGGACGAGGTCGCCGACCAGCTGGTGAAGAGCGGCCGGATGAGCCAGCGCCCGGACGTGTCGATCGGCGACTTCCCGTTCCTCACCGACCTGGTCTCGATGAAGGTCGACGACCTGAGAATCTCCGCCGACGGGCTGACCGTCGGCGACGGCAGCCGCCAGGTGGCGCTGCACTCCTTCCGGGCGAAGCTGTCCGGGGTCGCGGTGAGCGACAGCATGAAGAGCGCCAAGGTGGCCAAGGGCAGCGGCAGCGGCCTGATCTCGTACGCGGACCTCGCCCAGTTGCTGCCGCCGGCGTCCCAGATGATGCCCGGCGCGGGCCGGCTCCCGGTGGGCGCCGGCACCCGGCTGAGCCTGTCGTACGGCGGACCGGGCAAGATCAAGGCGTCGCTGGGCCCGCTCGCGGTCGGCGAGGGGTCGGTGCACAGCCAGGGCAACACCGTCACGGCGGACGGTTTCCAGCTCACCGGGGTGGCCGCGATGGTGGCCGGCCTGGCCAACCAGAAGATCGAGCCGGTGAGTTTCACCCTGGACCGGCTCCCGGCCGGGCTCCAGCTGTCCGGCGTGACGCCGCAGGAGGACGGTCTCCAGCTGGCCTTCCAGGGCGACGGCGTCACCCTGATCGGCTGATCCGGCGGCCCGCGTTCCCGTTCCGCTCCGCGAGACGCGCTGTCCAGCGCCGTCCGCGGAGCGGTGTCGTTTCCGGCCCGGGGCGGCGCCGCGCGGGCCCCCGTCGGGCCGCCGGCTGAATCCGGGCGGCCGCAAAAGAGCCAAATCTCGGTATTCGAGCTATCTGGTCTCACTATTCGATACGCTAATGACAGCAGGTGCCCGGTGTCCCTAGCATCGTCGGCATGAAGCGACAGACGGACCTCACGAAGCGGCGGGCGGTAGACCTGTGCCGCGTGTCCGCCTGTCTGTGTCGAATGCGCTAACTCGGCGTTTTTGCGGGGCAGTTCACTCCCGCCGCCGATTTTCCCGGTGACCTGGCCCGGTAGTTGACGCCGGTCGCCGCCATCGCACACCGCAGACCATCGCTCGGTACCATGCGCTCCTCCTGTCCGTCCCAGTATTCGGACAGGGATTCGGACCGGCCACCGGCCGAGCAGCCAGCAGCAGCACCTTCCGCAAACCGCCCCCGGATGGAGAACATCACCATGAGCCGCAGCGACGTCCTGGTCGACGCCGACTGGGTCCAGGCCCACCTGGACGACCCGAAGGTCGTCATCGTCGAGGTCGACGAGGACACCTCCGCCTACGAGAAGAACCACATCCGCAACGCCGTCCGGATCGACTGGAAGAGTGACCTCCAGGACCCGGTCCGCCGCGACTTCATCGACCAGGCCGGCTTCGAGGCGCTGCTCAGCGCCAAGGGGATCGCCAACGACCAGATCGTGGTGCTCTACGGCGGCAACAACAACTGGTTCGCCTCGTACGCCTACTGGTACTTCAAGCTGTACGGCCACGGCGACGTCCGCCTGCTGGACGGCGGCCGCAAGAAGTGGGAGCTGGACTCCCGCGACCTGGTCGCCGAGGTGCCGGTCCGCACCGCGACCGAGTACAAGGCGCAGGCCGTCGACTCCTCGATCCGCGCCTTCCGCGACGACGTGGTCGCCGCCATCGGCAGCCTGAACCTGGTCGACGTCCGCTCGCCCGACGAGTTCTCCGGCAAGCTGCTCGCCCCGGCCCACCTCCCGCAGGAGCAGTCGCAGCGCCCCGGCCACGTGCCGAGCGCCCGCAACATCCCGTGGGCCAAGAACGCCAACGACGACGGCACCTTCAAGAGCGACGACGAGCTCAAGGCCCTGTACGAGGCCGAGGGCATCGACCTGGCGAAGGACACCATCGCGTACTGCCGCATCGGCGAGCGCTCCGCGCTCACCTGGTTCGTGCTGCACGAGCTGCTCGGCCAGGAGAACGTGAAGAACTACGACGGTTCGTGGACCGAGTACGGCAGCCTGGTGGGCGTGCCGATCGAGCTCGGCAACTGAGCCACCGGCTCGATCCGTAAGTCAGAAGGGAAGACACACTATGTGCGGTGCGAAGGCCGGCGGCCCGGACCTGGCAGGAGTTGACGTGGCGAACGAGACGATCATCCAGGGTTCCGTGACCCGCGACGGAGAGCCGGTCAACGGCTATGTCCGTCTGCTCGACGAGGGCGGCGAGTTCACGGCCGAGGTGCCCACCTCGGCGACCGGACAGTTCCGGTTCTTCGCCCGTCCGGGCAAGTGGACGCTGCGCGCGCTCGTCCCGGGCCAGACCGTGGACCGCCAGGTCGTCGCCTCCCAGGGCAACCTGACCGAGGTCGCGATCGCCGTCTGATCCACGCTGTGGACACATCCGAGGGCCCCTGCCGCGCAGGGGCCCTCGGGCATACCGTGGAGAGGTGCAGGCACGCCGGCGGCATCGCTACTACTTCGCCATGATGGGCGTCTGCATCGGCCTGTTCGTGCTCGCCTGGGGCGTGGTGCGGTTCTGGTCCGTCCCGGCGGCCGTCGGGCTCTGCCTGTTCGCGATGGTCATCCCCCCGGCCGCCGCGGTCTTCGCCAACAAGCGGGACCCGGAGGACGACTGGTGGAACGACCCGCGCTGGGACGACCCGAAGTGGGACGAGCCCGGCCACGACCGGGACCGCCCCGACGGCGGCCGGCCTCAGTAGACGAGCGCCTGCACGCCGTCCGCCATGATCTCGCTGACGAAGACCTGGGCGCCCGCGATGCGGACACCCTCGACGGTGTCCTGCTGTTCGATCCCGCGCCGCGCCGCGCACTGGGTGCAGAGGGTGACGGTGCCGGCCGCCAGGATCGACTCCAGCAGATCCGGCAGCGGCGCCGCGTGCGGCAGCTCGAACTCCGCGGCGCGCCCGGGCAGCGCGAACCAGGACGACTCCCCGGTCAGCCAGAGCGAGACCTCGACCCCGCTGGCGACGGCGACCGCCGCCACCGTGAACGCCTGCGAGCACCGCTCCGGCGCGTCGGCTCCGGCAGTGACCTTGATGACCAGTTTCTTCGACATGGCGCCAACCCTAGAGCCCTGGATCCCGGGAAAACCCCGACGTGGTGGGGCTCACCGAGACCCGTCGACCCCCGGCGGATAGAGTGAGCGACAGCAAAATCCACCACACTGTCGCCGCCCTGGGAGCCCCCCGTGTCCGGTCTGGAAATCTTCTTCGACGGTCTGCTGGCCCTCATGGCCGTGCTGATCACCTGGTTCGCCATCTTCTCGGTGATGAAGCTGTACCAGGGCCAGCGCTGAGCAGCTGCCGTACGGTTGAAGCTGCCCCACACCGACGACAGCAACCAGGAACATGATCGAGATCCCTTCTGACCTCCACAAGGACGTCGTCCCGCTCGCCTTCCTCCTCGGTACCTGGGAGGGCGCGGGCGTTTACGACTTCCCCGGCACGGAGAAGTGCAACTTCGGCCAGGAGATCGTCATCCGGCACGACGGCCGGCCCTTCCTGGAGTTCCGCTCCCGCACCTGGGTGCTGGACAACGAGGGCGAGAAGGTCCGCCCGCTGGAGAACGAGCACGCCTTCTGGCGCATCACCAGCAACCAGCACGGCACCAGCGGTGCGCGCGGGATCGAGATCTCCTCCGTCCGTGACGACGGCACCGTGGAGATCTGGTACGGCGAGCTGGCCGACGGCAAGCCGCAGATCGAGGTCTCCACCGACGCGGTGGCCCGGATCGAGGGTTCGCCGGAGTACTCGGGCGGCAAGCGCCTCTTCGGTTTCGTCAACGAGGAGCTGCTCTGGGTCGGCGAGAAGTCCGCGCCGAACGTGCCGCTGCGCCCGTACATGTCCGCGCAGCTCAAGAAGGTGCTCAGCCCCGCCCAGCTGATCAAGGACATCAACGACCTGCCGGACGACGGCATCGCGTTTTTCCGCTGAGCACAGCCTTCCGCTGAGCACAGCCCTGCGCTGAGCACGGCTCATCACGCATGAGGTAGGGACCGGCCGCGGGTCGGTCCCTACACTTGCCTCAGGACCCCCGACCTTGGCAGGGACAGCACCGTGGCGGACACCGGCACCACCGACTGGCAGCTCTCCGGCGACTGGAAGGCCGACCTGCGCGAGCGCGGGTACCGCCTCACGCCCCAGCGGCAGCTCGTCCTGGAGGCCGTCGACGTGCTCGACCACGCCACCCCGGACGACATCCTCTGCCACGTCCGGCAGACCGCCAGCGGCGTCAACATCTCCACCGTCTACCGGACCCTGGAGCTGTTGGAGGAGCTGGGCCTGGTCTCGCACGCGCACCTGGGGCACGGCGCCCCGACGTACCACCTGGCCGGGCGCCACCACCACCTGCACCTGGTCTGCCGGGACTGCGAGAAGGTCACCGAGACCAGTACCGAGATCGCCCAGCCGCTGATCGACAGCCTGCGCGAGAAGCACGGGTTCGACACCGACCTCAAGCATTTCGCCATCTTCGGCCGCTGTGCCGACTGCGCCGCCAAGCACGCCGGGGACCGGTCGTAAGCTGGCCGGTATGAAGAGCCCGCTGCTTGCCCTGCCCGGTGCCGTCCCCGCCGAGGGAACCGACGAGGGCGTGGCCGCCCACTACGGTGACATCTTCCGCGAGCAGCGGAGCCTCTCGCAGGGCACGGGCTTCGTGGACCTCTCGCACCGGGGCGTGGTCACCGTCACCGGCGAGGACCGGCTGAGCTGGCTGCACCTCCTGCTCACCCAGCACGTCAGCGCCCTTCCGGCGCAGCAGGCCACCGAGGCGCTGGTGCTCTCCGCGAACGGGCACGTCGAGCACGCCCTGTACCTGGTCGACGACGGCACCACCACCTGGGCGCACGTCGAGCCGGGGACCGCGCCGGAGCTGGTCGGGTACCTGGAGCGGATGAAGTTCTTCTACCGGGTGGAGGTCGCGGACGCGACCGCCGACTACGCGGTGGTCCACCTGCCGGCCGGCTCCACCGCCCCGGCGGACGGCGCGGCGGCGGTGCGCGAGCTGTCGTACGGGCGGGACCTCTTCCTGCCGCGCGCCGAGCTGGAGGCGCTGACCAAGGGGTACGGTCCGGCGGCCGGCGTCTGGGCGTACGAGGCGCTGCGGATCGAGGGCCACCGGCCGCGGCTGGGCTTCGAGACCGACCACCGGACCATCCCGCACGAGGTGGACTGGCTGGGCACCGCCGTCCACCTGCAGAAGGGCTGCTACCGGGGGCAGGAGACGGTCGCCCGGGTGCACAACCTGGGGCGGCCGCCGCGCCGGCTGGTCTTCCTGCACCTGGACGGCACCGAGGAGATGCTGCCCCCGCACGGGACGGAGGTGCGGCTCGCCTCGGACCCGGACGGGCGGGCGCTGGGCTTCGTGACCTCCTCGGCGCGCCACCACGAGCTGGGGCCGATCGCGATGGCGATCGTCAAGCGCAACGTCCCGGTGGACGCCGTGCTGCTGGCCGGGCGGGTGCCGGGGACCCAGGACGTGATCGTCCCGCAGTAGGGCCGCCCCCGTGGGAGCGCCGCTCGGACCTCGACGGGTACGTCGGGCCCGGACCGGGACGGCTGAGATCCGGACCCGGGACGGCTCAGACCTCGACGAGGACGGTGAACGGGCCGTCGTTCACCAGTGCCACCTGCATGTCGGCGCCGAACCGGCCGGTCTCCACCTTGGCGCCGAGCTCCCGCAGCCGGGCGACCACCTCGTCCACCAGCGGCTCGGCGACCGGGCCGGGCGCGGCCGCGTTCCAGGTCGGGCGCCGGCCCTTGCGGGCGTCCCCGTAGAGGGTGAACTGGCTGATCACCAGCAGCGGTGCGGCCAGGTCGGAGCAGGACTGCTCGACCCCGTTCGCGTCGGCCTCCAGCAGCCGCAGCGTCCAGAGCTTGCGGGCCAGTTGGGCCGCCTTGGCGGGGGTGTCCTCGTGGGTCACGCCGACCAGGACGCAGAGCCCGGGCCCCTCGATCGCGCCGACGGTCTCGCCGGCCACCGTCACCCTGGCCTCGGTCACTCGCTGCACCACTGCTCGCATGCGGCCATTGTGCCGGAGCCGGGGTACCGCCCCCGGACGGCCCCCGGACGGTCGCGGAGCGCGGCCGGGCTACTCGCTGACCCGGCCTACTCGCTGACCCGGGCGTCCACCGCGGGCCGGGCGTCGCCGCTGTCCGCGCCCAGGCCCGCGAGCAGCCGCAGCCCGTCCTCGGCGGGGCTGCCGGGGGCCGCGGACAGCACCAGCAGCTCCATGCCCGGTTCGTCCGGGAGCGCGAAGTTCTCCTGGTGGAGTTCCAGCAGTCCGACCAGCGGGTGCCGGTACGCCTTGCGTCCGTGGGCGCGGGCGCGCACGTCCGCGCGGGCCCAGAGGCGGCGGAAGCGCTCGCTGCCCATCGCCAGCTCGCCGACGAGCGAGGCCAGCCGGGGGTCCTCGGGGTACTTTCCGGCGGCCAGGCGCAGGTGCCCGACCACGTCGAGGGTGCACGTCTCCCAGTCCGCGTAGAGGCCGAGCTCGGACTCCTCCAGGAAGAGGTGCCGGGCGATGTTCAGGCCCGGGATCGGCCGGCCGTAGAGGAGTCCGGCGAGGCGGTTCCCGGCGAGCACGTCCAGGCGGTGGTCCATGATCAGCGCGGGGGCGTCGGGGACCAGGCCGAGGACCCGCAGCAGCTCCGGCCGGACCCGCCCGCCCGGGGCCTTGGCGCGGCGGCGGCGCTGCCGGGCGAGCCGGTGGAGGTGCCCGCGCTCGGTCTCGTCGAGGCCGAGGACGCGGGCGAGCACGTCGAGGACCTGCTCGGAGGGCTGGGTCGCGCGGCCCTGCTCCAGGCGTACGTAGTAGTCGACGCTGACCCCGGACAGGTGCGCGACCTCCTCGCGGCGCAGCCCGGCGACCCGGCGGCGGCTGTCGACGGGGATGCCGACGGTGGCCGGGTCGACCCGGGAGCGCCGGGTCCGCAGGAAACCCGCGAGATCGTCCATGCCCCCAAGTATGGCCTCGGGTACGGCCCGTGAAGGTGGCCCTGCCAGTACCAGGAAGTCCGGTCCTACGGAAGCGGCGCCCCTGAACGCGGGGCGCCGCGGTGCCCAGAATCGGAGGCACCGAGCCGAAGGAGTCCCCCATGAAGACGCTGATCGTCCACGCCCACCCGGAGCCGCAGTCGCTCAACAGCTCGCTGAAGGACCTCGCGGTGTCCACCCTGGAGGCCGCCGGGCACGAGGTGCGGGTGAGCGACCTGTACGCGATGAACTGGAAGGCGGTCGTGGACGCCGGGGACTACGGCCCCCAGGCATCGAGCCCGCTGCGGGTCGCCCGGGACTCGGGCCGGGCCTTCGAGGCCGGGACGCTCACCCCGGACGTCCGCGCCGAGCAGGAGAAGCTGCTGTGGGCCGACACGATCATCTTCCAGTTCCCGATGTGGTGGTACTCGATGCCCGCGATCCTCAAGGGCTGGGTGGACCGGGTCTTCAGCTACGGCTTCGCGTACGGCGTCGGCGAGCACAGTGACACCAGGTACGGCGACCGCTTCGGCGAAGGCACCCTCGCGGGCCGCAGGGCCCTGCTGTCGGTGACCGTGGGCGGTCCGGAGTCGCACTACGCCGCTCGCGGGATCAACGGCCCCATCGACGACCTGCTGTTCCCGATCCACCACGGCATCCTCTACTACCCGGGTATCGAGCCGCTGCCGCCGTTCGTGCTGCACGGCACCGACCGGATGACCGACGAGGACTACGCCCTCGTCGCCAAGGCCTGGGAGCAGCGCCTGCTCACCCTGGAGTCGACCGAGCCGATCCCGTTCCGGCGGCAGAACTTCGGTGACTACGAGATCCCCTCGCTGCACCTGAAGGAGGGTCTGGAGCCCGCGGGCCGCACGGGGTTCGGGCTGCACGTGCGGGGCTGACCACCGACCGCGGCGTCCTCGCGGTCCCGTGGCCCGCGGGGACCGGCCGGCCGGGTCGCTCCCTTGGCGCCGACCGCTGTCCCCCGAGGCCGGAGAGGCCCCCTCGGGGGCGTGCGAAAGCTTGGCGAGCGCTGGGTGGCGTGCGCCTGCGCTGCCGCTGGCGCCGCTCTTGCTGCGGAAAGCCCTGGTCATATCAGCCACCCCCGTTCGCCAGGGGGCCGTTCGGGTGCACGGGCGGTGCACGGGCGCCGGGCGGGGTGGCACGCTGGGGCCAGGCACCCGCCGGACCGCTGCGCCGGGGCCGGGTCGGCCGGGCGGTCGAGCCGGTAGGTCAGGCGTTCTGGCGGTGTCGCCCCGGCGGGTGGCATCGGTGCGGGGCGGGAACCCTCAGGGGGTGCCCGGGCGTGCACCAGGCGGTACGCGCGACGGCAGGCCGGAGACGGACCGGACAACGCGGCAGGCGACGGGGTGCCGCGAGCGGGCGGGATCGGGCGGGATTCGGGACAACGGCAGGTGGTTGGTTGATGGACGCGAGCAGCGCGGCGCAGGACCGGTCCGGGCGGGCGCCCGGGATCCCGGAGCCGGCGGGGGGCCCCTCCTGTGCGGTGGCGGGCGGCGGAGGCGAGCCCGATCTGGGGCGGCTGGGTCTGGACCAGCTGCGGACCCTGCGCCGGGACACCCTGGAGCAGGAGGCCGACCTGTCCTACCTCCGGCGGCTGCTGCACGGGCGGATGGACATCCTGCGGGCCGAGTTGGACCGGCGCCCCGACGGTGGCGCGGTGCTGGCGGCGGCCGGGGCGGAGGGACCGGGGGCGGCGCTGCTGGACCGGCTGCCGGCCATCCTCACCGACGCACCGTCCTCTGTCCGGCTCTCCGCCCGGCACGTCACGCTCGGGCCGCCGCGCGGCCAGCAGTCCCAGGTGGAGGCGGACACCCTGATGGGCGACGTCCAGCTGGCCGACCTCGCCGCGCACCCCGCCGAGGAGCTGCTGGCCGCGCTGGAGCGGCTGCGCGCGCACGAGCGCGAGGTCTCCGGGCGCCGGCAGCGGCTGCAGCGGACCGCGGACGGCTGCAGCGCCGAGATCACCCGGCGGTACCGCGACGGGGAGGCGCGGGTCGACGACCTGCTCGCGGGCGGGCCGCTCTGACCGGGCGGGCCGGGCCGGCCCGGTCGGCGGCGGCCGGGGTGCGGGCGGCCCGCGGGCGGTGCACGGTGGACCGGGGGCCGTCGCACAGCTGAGGAGTCCGCCATGAGCGAGCACGTGTACCGGGTCACCGAGATCGTCGGGTCCTCCACCGAGAGCATCGACGCCGCGATCCGCAACGGGGTCGAGCGGGCCTCCCGGACCTTGCGCAACCTCGACTGGTTCGAGGTGACGCAGGTCCGGGGCCACCTCGCGGACGGCCGGATCGAGCACTACCAGGTCGGCCTCAAGATCGGCTTCCGGCTGGACGACGAGGGCTGACCGGCCCTGGGCTCCACCGACCCGACGGGCTCCGCAGGCTCTGCGGGCTTCGAGCGGCCCGGGACTACGGGCGCTCCGGCAGCACCAGCGGGACGCCCGTGCGCGGGTGCGGCAGCACCTCGACGGGGTGGCCGTACACCTCGCTGAGCAGCGGCGCGCGCAGCACCTCCGCCACCGGTCCGTCCGCGACGGTGGCCCCGGCCCGCAGCAGCACCACCCGGTCGGCGTAGGCCGCCGCCAGCGAGAGGTCGTGCAGGACGACGACCACGGCGTCCCCGGCGGCGGCCCGCTCCCGGGCCACCCGCAGCACCAGCTCCTGGTGGCGCAGGTCGAGGGCCGCGGTCGGCTCGTCGAGCAGCAGGAGCGGGGTGCGCTGCGCCAGCACCCGGGCGAGTGCCACCCGGGCCCGTTCGCCGCCGGAGAGCGCGGTGAACGGGCGCTCGGCGAAGGCGGTGGAGTCGGTGGCGGCCATCACCTCGGCGATCACCGCCTCGTCCTCGGCGGCCGCCGCGGTGCCCGCCCAGGGGGCGCGGCCCATCCGGACCACCTCGCCGGCGGGGAAGGGGAAGGACAGCGCGGCGGACTGCGGCAGCAGCGCGCGGTGCCGGGCGAGTTCGACCGTGCGGTAGTCGGCCAGCGGGCGGCCGCGCAGCCGGACCTCGCCGCCGGTCGGCGGGAGGTCGCCGGCGATCACCGAGAGCAGGGTGGACTTGCCGGCGCCGTTCGGGCCGAGCAGGGCCAGCACCTCGCCCGCCGTCACCCGTACCGAGGCCCCGGCCAGCAGCTCGCGGCCGCCGACGGCCAGCCGGACGGCCTCGGCGGTGAGCAGCTCCGCTCCGAGGAGCGGCCGCTCGGGTACCGCCTTGCCGGTGCGCAGTCTCATGCCCAGCCTCCCTGCTTGGTCCGGGTGCGGCGCAGCAGCCAGAAGAAGAACGGGCTGCCGATCAGCGCGGTGAGCACACCGAGCGGCAGTTCCGCGGGCTCGGCGATGGTGCGGGCGGCGAGGTCGCCGACGACGAGCACCAGGGCGCCGCCGAGGGTGGAGGCGGGCAGCAGGAAGCGGTGGCCCGGTCCGGCCAGCATCCGCAGCAGGTGCGGGACGACCAGGCCGACGAAGCTGATGATGCCGCTGACCGCGACGGCGGCGGCGGTGAGCAGGGCGACCACGGTGACCAGGACCAGGCGCATCCGCTCGACGTCCACGCCGAGGTGGCGGGCGGGGCGCTCGCCGAGGGCCAGCAGGTCCAGCCGGCCCGAGTACAGCGGGGCGACGGCGAGTCCGGCCACGGCGAACGGGAGGACGGCGAGCACCTTGCCCCAGGTGGCCTGGGAGAGCGAGCCGAGCTGCCAGAACGTCACCTGGCTGATCGCGGCGGAGTCGGCGGTGAACAGGAAGAGGCCGATCAGCGCACCGCAGAAGGCGTTGACCGCGACCCCGGTGAGGATCAGCGTCACGACCTCGGTGCGGCCGTTCGCCCGGGACATCGCGTACACCGCGAAGACCGTCAGCAGACCGCCGGCGAAGGCGGACACGGTGATCGTCCAGCTGCCCAGGGAGTCCAGGCCGAGCACGATGCAGGCCACCGCGCCGACCGCGCCGCCGGAGGAGACGCCGATCACGGCGGGCTCGGCGAGCGGGTTGCCGAAGACTCCCTGCATCAGGGCGCCCGCGCAGCCGAGCGAGCCGCCGACCAGCAGGGCGAGCACCACCCGGGGGAGGCGGACGTTCCAGAGCACCGACTCGGGGACGCGGTCCAGGGCGTGCCCGCCGAGGCCGAGCCGGTGGGCGAAGGAGGCCAGGATGTCGCCGAGCGGGATGCGGTAGGCGCCGATCCCGGCCGCGAGCAGGGCGCAGAGCACCAGGGCGGCGGCGAGGGCGGCGACGATCACGGTGGTGCGGCGGGGGGCCGCGACCGAGGCGGTCCGCTTCTGCGCCGTGGCGCTCACTTGGCGGCCGCCGGGTAGAGCTGTGCGGCGATCTCGCCGAGCACCTGCGGGGTGCGCGGGCCGTAGCTGAGCAGCTGGCCGTCCTCGATCGAGACGATCCTGCGGTCCAGCCCGGCGGGGGTCTGGGCGACGCCGGGGAGCTTCAGCAGGCCGTCCACGCCGCCGACCGACTCCAGGCCCTTGCTCATCACCAGGATGGCGTCGGGGGCGGCCTTGACCAGCGCCTCACTGGTGAGCGGGGTGAAGTCGCCGGTGAGTCCGGCCGTCCTGCCGGCGTCCTCGCCGCCGACGGCCTCGATCAGCGAGGTGGCGCCGGAGTCCGGCCCGCCGAGCAGGAACACCGAGGCGCTGCCGCGCAGGTAGAGGAAGGCGACCTTGGGGTGGCCGCCCCCGGTCGGCAGCGCGGCCTTGGCGGCGCCGAGCCGCTGCTCGGTGCGCTCCTTCAACTGCCGCCCGGCGTCCGGGACTCCGAGGGCGGCGGAGACGGTGTCGATCCGGCCGTCGATGTCGGCGAGCCGCTTGGCGTCGTCGAGGACGATCAGCGGGATGCCGGCCGCGCGGATCTGCGCGACGGCCTCGGCCGGTCCGGTGGAGCGGTCGGCGAGGACGACGGTGGGGTGCAGCGAGAGGACGCCCTCGGCGGAGACGTCGTGGGCCTGGGTGATCACCGGCAGCGCGGCTGCCTGCTGGAAGGTGGTGGAGACGTCCCGGGCGACCACCTTGGAGCCGAGTCCGAGGCTGAACACGATCTCGGCGAGGCTGCCGTTGAGGGGGATGATCCGCTCGGCGCTGGCGACGGTGACCTGAGGGCCGTCGGCCGACGCCGTGGTGGCGGGCAGCTGCGGGGCGGGTGCGACGGGCAGCGGCTCGACCGCGTCCGGGGCGCGCGAGGCGCCGGCCGCGGGCTTGCCGGCGTCCGGGCCGCAGCCGACGAGGGCGAGCAGCAGGCCGAGGGCGAGCAGCAGGAGGGCGGGCCCGCGGGCCGCCCGGTGTCGGATCGTGCTGCTCAACATGCGTCCCTTCCTTGGGATTTGCCGTCGTCGGCCGCCGTGCAACCGGGGTGACCGTCGGGGCCTCTTGACTCATATATTAGGTTAGCCTTACCTGAGCTTCGCAAGGGGGTCGGCCTTCGCCGACCCCTTCCCCCGTCATGCCGAGGAGTGATCCGCCGTGCCGCTGCCCAGTCGGCTCCGCCGTCTGGCCGCCCGCCTGGTGGCCGCCATCGCCGCCCTCCTGGTGGTGGCGGCACTGCCCGGCCAGGCCGCGGCCGCGGAGGGGAGGGTCTCCGGCGGACGGCTGGACTGGGGGATCAGGCAGTCCTTCCTGACGTATGTCACCGGTCCGATCGCCAAGGGGAGTTGGGGGCTGACCGGGGGTGCGGCCACGGTGGGCGGGAGCACCTTCCGGTTCCACTCGGCGCAGGGCTCCTACGATCCGGCGACCGGCGCGCTGAGCGCCTCGTTCTCCGGCGGCGTGCGGTTCACCGGCCACCGGGAGAACGGCGTCGACGCGCTCGACCTGAGCATCGGGCGGCTGACCTTCCGGGCCGTCCAGGGCGGTGCGGCCGGGCTCTACGCCGACGTCAGCAGCAAGTCCAAGGAGACCGGCCAGGTCAGCAGCGTCAGCCAGGCCAGGCTCGCCGACCTCGCGCTGTCCGGTCTCGATCTGCGCGGCGCGGCCGGGACGTTGACGCTCAGCAGCGTGCCCGCGACCCTGACGGACGCGGGGGCCAGGGCCTTCGGCAACTTCTACACCGCCGGGACGGCGCTGGATCCGCTCACGCTCTCGGTCAACCTGCCCGCGTCCGCCCCGTCCGCCACCCCGAGCGCCGCGCCGACCAGCGCTGCCCCGGCCAGTGCCGCCCCGACGACTGCCGCGCCGACGACCGCTGCGCCGGCCGACGCCCCGGTCCCTCCCGCCCCGACCGCGGCCCCGCAGGAGCCGGCCCGCACCGAGTTCACGGCCGGTGTGCTCGACTGGGGCGTCCGGCGCACCTTCCGGGACTACGTCACCGGCTCGATCGCCAAGGGCCGCTGGGAGCTCGGCGGCGGCTCGGCGGACGGCGGCGCGTTCTTCCGCTGGGCCCCGGCCAGGGGCGGCTACGACCCCGCCACCGGCGCCCTCACCGCGGCCTTCGGCGGCAGCGTCCGCTTCACCGGCCTGCAGGACGGCGGGGCGTACGGCCTCGACCTGACCCTCGGCAACCCCGGCGTACGGGTCGCGGACGGCCGGGGCCACCTCACCGCGGACGTCTCCGGCCGTACGCCGGACGGCAGTTCGCAGCAGCTCGACGCCGTGGAGCTGGGTGAATTCGACGCCTCCGGGCTCAAGCCGGAGGGCGGCCTGCTGAAGGCCTCCGAGCTCCCGCTGAAGCTCACCGAGGCGGGCGCCCGGGCGCTGGGCCGCCTCTACCCGGCGGGCACCGAGATGGATCCGCTGAGCTTCGCCGTCGCCCTCGACCCGGCCGCCGCGCTGCCCCCGCTGCCGGACATCGGCAGCGCCCCCGCCACCGCGCCGGCCCCGTCCGCCAGCACCTCGCCCGCCGCGGCACCCGCCGCCGCGGCCTCCACCTCGGGCGGCGTCCCGCCGGTGGCGCTGGTCGGCGGCCTGCTCGTCGCCGCGCTGGCCGCGACCGGCGGCGTGCTCGCCTGGCGCCGGCGCGACAAGTCCGCCACCCCCGAAGCGTCCTGACGCTCCGCCACCTTTCCCCGTCGATCGATCGGAGTACCACCATGTCCCGCAGCACCGCCCCGCGCACGGGCCGCCGCAACCGGACCAGGCTGGCCGCCCTCGCGGCGGCCACCGCCGGCCTCGGCCTGACCGCCTTCGGCGCCCCCGCGCCGGCCTTCGGTGCGGGCGGTCCGAGCAGCGTCACGTACGACACCGGCGCGCTGGACTGGGGCGTGAAGGCCAGCTTCCGCAGCTACGTGACCGGCCCGATCGGCCAGGGCTCGGTCGAGCTGACCGGCGGCGCCACAAGCAACGCCGACGGCAGCTTCCACTTCGGCCTGGCCGGCGCCTCGTACGACCTGGCCACCCACGTGCTCAGCTCGTCCTTCACCGGCGGCGTGCACTTCTCCGCGCACCACGGCGCGCTGGACATCGCGCTGACCGACCTGCGGATCACCACGGCGGGCACGACCGGCACGATCACCGCCGACACCGCCTCCAAGGAGTCGATGAGCTCCCCGGACGTCACCCGCCGGGACGACGTGCCGCTGGCGACCTTCACCGTCGGGCGGGACACCACCAACGGCACGTCGACCGCGACCACGCTCACCGAGCAGGGCGCCAAGGTGTTCGCCGGCTTCTACCCGGCCGGTTCGGCGATGGACCCGCTGGCGCTGCTGCTGGCGCAGAGCCCGACCACCCCGTCGCCGACCGCCACGCCGTCGGCCACCCGGTCCCCGAGCGCGACCGCCTCGCCGAGCGCCACCGGCAGCCCGTCCGCCACCACCTCGCCGAGCGGCTCGACCTCGCCGTCCGCGACCACCTCGCCGACCGCCACCGGTTCGCCGACGGCGACCACCGGCCCCTCCGGCACCCGGTCCCCGTCCGCGAGCTCCACCGCCCCGGCGACCGGGAGCCCGACCGCGACGGCCACCCCCTCCACCACCGGCAGCCCGTCCACCACCGCCGCGCCGAGCTCCAACGGTGAACTCGCCATCGTCGACGGCGCCCTGGACTGGTCGGTCAAGGAGAGCTTCCGCAAGTACCTGACGGGTCCGCTGGCCAACGGCAAGGTGGAGTTCGGCGGCGGCGCGGCCGACTGGCGTTTCGGCGGTGCCACCGGCACCTACAACACCACCACCCACGTGGTGTCGGCCGGCTTCAAGGGCTCGGTCCGCTTCCTCGGCCACGCCGACAGGGCCGGCGCCTACGAGCTGGACACCACCCTCTCCGGGTTCGGCGTGCGGATCGACGGGGACGGCGCCTACCTGACCGCCGACGTCAAGGGCAAGGGCCGCAACGGCGCGCCCGACACCGCGCTCAGCGCCGCGCGGATCGCCAGGTTGGACCTGTCCAAGGCGAACGTCGCCCCGGTCAACGGCGTGGTGACGCTCTCCGCCGTGCCGGCCGCGCTGACCGCCGAAGGCGTGCCCGCCTTCGCCAACTACCCGGCGGGCGAGGCCCTCGACCCGGTCACCATCGCCCTGGTCTTCGACAGGAACGCCAAGCTGCCGCCCACCGTCCCGGCCGGCACCACGGCGGGCGGCGGCGCCAACGCGGGCACCGGCACCGGCACCGGCACGGGCTCCGGCTCGGGTGCGGGCGCCGGCACGGTCGGCGGTGCCTCGCTGAGCACCACCGGCGGCGCCTCGCTGGCCTCCACCGGCTCGGACACCCCCGTGGTGCCGCTGCTGGCCACCGCCGTCGGCCTGCTGCTGCTCGGCGGCAGCGCCACCGTCCTGGTCCGCCGTCGCGGCGCCCGGGCCGAGGCCCGGGCCTGACGGTCCCGCACACGCACGCGGCCCCGGCGAGCACCTGCTCGCCGGGGCCGACCCGCTGTCGGGGGGAAACGTTTATGCACTCAGCGGGTAGCGCGCGTCCAGGTCGCGGAAGATGGCGCCGTTGAGCACGAAGGCCCGCTTGCACTCCTCGACCACCCGGCGGCGCTCGATGTCGTCCAGCGCCAGCCCGGCGGCGTCCAGCCTGGCCCGATAGTCGCGCTTGAAGGCGGCCGGGTTGTCGACCTCCTCGAAGACGTAGAACCGCACGCCGTCGCCCTTGCGCTCGAAGCCCCAGGTCCTCTCGGCTATGCCGCGGATGATCTGACCGCCCGAGAGGTCCCCGAGGTAGCGGGTGTAGTGGTGCGCGACGTACCCGGCCGGCCACTCGGCGGCCAGCTCCTCCACCCGGGCGACGTACGCGGCGGTGGCGGGCAGCGGGGTGAGCCCCGTACGCCAGTCCGGACCGCGCAGGTGGGCCAGGTCCCGCTCGATGGCGGCGGTGCGCAGCAGCGCCCGGTCGATGAACGGCCCGGCCAGCGGGTGCTCCGCCAGCTCCTCGGCCCGGCCCTCCAGGGCGCGGTAGACGTACCAGAGCTGGCCGGTGAGGTCCGCGTAGGCATCGACCCCGAGCCGTCCGCCGAGCAGGTGGCTCATGAACGAGGACTGCTCCGCCGCCTCGTGCTCCTCGCTGCTCGCGGTGCGGAGCACGGTGGAGAACGGGACGGGCTGCTCGGGCGTGGACATGCGGCCTCCAGAGATCGGGATCATCCCTGATTGTTATGGTTAGCCTAACCTAAGTCAACGTGATGCCGACATGGTGTCGGTAAAACCGGGCCCGGGTACGGCGAAGGCCGGGGACCGCGGACGATTCCGCGACACCCCGGCCTCCGACTGCCTCGACCTACCTCGAACTGCCCTGGGCGAACGAGATCGGTACCACGGCTCAGTGGCCGCCCGACTCCGCCAGGCGCTTGATCGACGCGGTGACCTCGGCCTCGGCCTCGGCGCGGCCGACCCAGTTGGCACCCTCGACGGACTTGCCCGGCTCCAGGTCCTTGTAGACCTCGAAGAAGTGCTGGATCTCCAGACGGTCGAACTCCGACACGTGGTGGATGTCCTGCAGGTGCTCCCAGCGCGGGTCCGTCGCCGGGACGCAGAGCAGCTTGTCGTCGCCGCCGGCCTCGTCCGTCATCTTGAACATGCCGATGACGCGGCACTTGATCAGGCAGCCGGGGAAGGTCGGCTCCTCGAGGATGACCAGCGCGTCCAGCGGGTCGCCGTCGTCCGCGAGGGTGCCCTCGACGTAGCCGTAGTCGGCCGGGTAGCGGGTCGAGGTGAAGAGCATCCGGTCCAGACGAAGGCGACCGGTCTCATGGTCGACCTCGTACTTGTTGCGGGAGCCCTTCGGGATCTCGATCAGGACGTCGAACTCCAACGGTTCCTCCAAGGTAGGTACTGACAGAATCCAAGTGTCTCCTACGGGAGTGAGTGCTCAGGAAAGGGGCCTGTCGGTGGGAGCTGGGGTCGGGGTGGGGCGACGTCGCAGGGGGACGGCCCCGGGGCTGTTCGGAGCGGCGCTGTTGGTCGCCGGTACGGTGCTGACCTCGGGCGGTGCGTACGCGCAGCCTTCCCCGCCGCCGGGCGGGACCGGCACCGGTACGACGGCCCCCGGCGGCTCGGCCGCGCCGTCGGCCGCCCAGTCCGCCGCCCAGTCCGGGGCCGCCCGCCCGGCGCCCGCCGCCGGGGCCGTCCTGGCCTCCGCCGACGCCGGACCGGCGGCCGTGGTGCCGACCGCGCAGGGCCTGCAGCAGGCGCTCGCCGCCGCGCTCGCCGACAAGAACCTCGGCACCGTGACCTTCGCCGTCGCGGACCCCGCCGGCGGTCAACTGCTGTACGGCTCAGGGGAGAACACCCCCGCCACCCCCGCCTCCACCACCAAGCTCGCCACCGCGATCGCGGCGCTCTCGCTGATCCCCGGCGACACCCGGCTGAGCACCCGGGTCGTCAAGGGCGCGAACCCCGGCGAGATCACCCTCGTGGGTGGCGGCGACCCGACCCTCACCGCGCTGCCCGCCGACCAGGTGCAGATCGGCGGCGCGCCCGCCGACGCCGACACCGCCCCGGCCTCGCTGGACGCCCTGGCACGGCAGACCGTCGCGGCCCTCAGGGCGTCCGGCACCGCCACCGTCAAGCTGGACTACGACCTCGCCCTCTACGCGGGCAACCCGCAGCACAAGAACCACGACGCGGCGAACATCGCCCTGGTCGTTCCGCTGATGGTCGACGAGGGCCGGGTCGACCCGAAGAGCCGGGAGGACGCGCCGGCCCGGGTCGCCGACCCGGCCGGGCGGGCCGCCGAGGCCTTCGCCGCCCTGCTGAAGGCGCAGGGCATCACGGTCGAGGGCGCGCCCAAGCCGTCGGCGGCCCCCTCGGCCGCCACCGCCCCCGTCCTCGGCCGGGTGGACTCGCCGACCGTCACCCGGCTGATCGAGCGCACGCTGACCACCTCCGACAACACGCTCGCCGAGGCGATCGCCCGTCAGGCGGCGCTGGCCGCACACCAGCCGGCCAGCTTCGAGGGCGCCGCCACCGCCGTCACCCAGGAACTCGCCCGGCTCGGCGTCCCGATGACCGGCGTGGTGCTCAACGACGGCAGCGGCCTGCACCCCGGCAACGCGATCCCGCCGGCCGTTCTGGTCCGGCTGCTCGCACTGGCCGCCTCGGAGCAGTACCCGCAGCTGCGCCCGGTCCTGACGGGCCTGCCGATCGCCGGCTTCACCGGCACCCTCGGCAAGCGCTTCGGCTCCGGCTCGGGCGCGGGCGACGCGGCCGGCCTGGTGCGGGCCAAGACCGGCAGCCTGAGCGGGGTCAACACGCTGGCCGGGCTGGTGGTGGACGCCGAGGGGCGACAGCTCTCCTTCGCGGTGATGACCAGGACCGCCGCGCCCGTCGACACCGCCCGCGCCGCCATGGACCGCATCGTCGCCAGGCTCGCCGCCTGCGGCTGCCACTGACCGGGGGCTCCGCCTGTACGCCGCAGGCGGGTTCGCCCGCGGGCCCGGGCACCCCGCCGCCGAACGGCGCGCTCCGCGAGACGTCGGCACCTGTGGCTCCCCCCGATGGGCGGGAGCACGTACGGTGAGGGCATGACGAGCGCGAGCGGCGGTGCTGACATGGTCGACTGGAATCTCGCGGTCGCAACCGCGACCAGGCTGGTGCGGCCCGGGCCGGAGGTGAGCCGCGCCGAGGCGGCCGCCGTGGTGGCCGAGCTGCGCCGCCACGCCCTGGAGGCCGAGGAGCACGTCCGGGAGTTCACCGGGATGCGCTCCAGCAGCCTCACCGAGGCGGCCGCCACCCCGGTCCTGATCGTGGACCGCCCCGGCTGGGTGCGCGCCAACGTGGCGGGCTTCCGCACCATCGTCCAGCCGCTGGTGGAGAAGCTCCAGGCGCGCCGGACGGGCGGCGCCGCGGCCGGTGTCCTCGGCACGGTGGGGGAGAAGGCCACCGGCATCGAGGTGGGCGCGCTGCTGGCCTTCCTGTCCACCAAGGTGCTCGGCCAGTACGAGACCTTCGCCCCGGCGGAGCCCTCGCTGGAGGCGCCGGACAGCCCGGCCGCGCTGTTCGACAAGCCCCGGCTCGGCCCGGACGGCCCCGGCCCCGGCCGCCTGCTGCTGGTGGCGCCGAACATCGTGCACGTCGAGCGGGAGCTGGACGTCGACCCGGCCGACTTCCGGCTCTGGGTCTGCCTGCACGAGGAGACCCACCGCACCCAGTTCACCGCGGTGCCGTGGCTGCGCGACCACATCCAGTCCGAGGTGCAGTCCTTCCTGTCCGAGACGGACGTGGACCCGGGCGCCCTGCTGGACCGGCTGCGGGACGCGGCCGGCGCGCTCGGCGGAGGCCTGCCCGGCCTCGGCGGCCGCGGCGACGGCGCGGCCCCCGGCACGCTGCTGGAGGTCGTCCAGTCGCCCGCGCAGCGCGAGATCCTGGGCCGCCTGACGGCGGTGATGTCGCTGCTGGAGGGCCACGCGGACGTGGTCATGGACGGGGTCGGCCCGGCCGTGGTGCCGAGCGTGGCGGAGATCCGGGAGAAGTTCCAGCAGCGCCGCGACCGCGGTGCCAACCGGCTGGACCTGGTGCTGCGCCGGCTGCTCGGCATGGACGCCAAGCTGCGCCAGTACCAGGACGGCGCGGTCTTCGTCCGCGGCGTGGTGGACCGGGTGGGCATGGAGGGCTTCAACCGGGTCTGGACGTCGCCGAACACCCTGCCGACCAAGGACGAGATCCACGACCCGGCCGCCTGGGTCGCCCGGGTGGGCCGCTGACACCCGCCCGTTCCGCCCCCGGGCAGCTCCTCCGCCGCGCCCCGGTCGCGCCCCCGCCCGCCCGCTGCCTCCGGCGCCGGCGGGCGTCGGCGGCCCGGGGCGCGGGCCTTCGGTCCGAAGGGCGGTCGGCAGCGGTCAAACCCGTTCGTACGAGTGGTCCAATCGTGCAGATGGCGGGTGAAGATACGTTTCTTCATTCACCCGTACGTGGGACGGTGGTCGTACCGGTGGCGCGGGTGGCGTAGCGGGTGCCTCCTTTCTGCCACCATCTGTGAGCGCCCGGTAACACGGTGCTCACGATGTGTGCCGCTCCGCCGCGCCCCCGCCGTCCTGTTCCCCCTCCGCCGAGGAGTCGTCCGCCGTGGGCCCACACCCCGCCGTCGCAGCGATACGCCTGGCCGTACGCCGCACGCTCACCGACCTCGCCAGCGAGGCCGGCACCACCTTCACCGCGCCCGTGCGCGAGCCCCGTGACCGCCCGACCGGGGCGCCGCTGGCGGTCGCCGCCGTCGGGACCACCCTGATCGGCAACGCCCACCGCCACCCCTCGGGGCTGCCCCGCACCCCGGCCGCACCCGGCTCCCCGCTGGTCCTGGTCGCCGTCAGCGGCGGTGCGGACTCCATGGCGCTGGCCATCGCGACCGCCTTCGAGGCGCCCAAGCTGGGCCTGCGGGTCGGCGCCGTCACCGTCGACCACGGCCTCCAGAGCGGCTCCGCCGACCGCGCCGCCCAGGTGGCCGAACGGCTGCGCTCGCTCGGGCTGGACCCGGTGGAGGCGGTCCCCGTCCGGGTGGGCCGGGAGGGCGGCCCCGAGGCCGCCGCCCGGGACGCCCGCTACGCCGCGCTGGACGCCGCCGCCGAGCGCCACGGCGCGGTCGCCGTCCTGCTCGGCCACACCCGCGACGACCAGGCCGAGACGGTGCTGCTGGGCCTGGCCCGGGGCTCCGGCTCCCGCTCGCTGGCCGGCATGCCCGCCCAGAAGGGCCGCTACCGGCGCCCGCTGCTGGAGCTGGACCGCGCCGCCACCCGGCAGGCCTGCTCCGCCCAGGCGATCCCGGTCTGGGACGACCCGCACAACTGCGACCCCGCCTACACCCGCTCCCGGGTCCGCCACGAGGTGCTGCCGGTGCTGGAGAAGCACCTGGGCGGCGGCGTGGTCGAGGCGCTGGCCCGCACCGCCCGGCTGTTCCGCGACGACGCCGACGCGCTGGACCAGTGGGCCGTGCTGGCCGAGCGCGACCTCCGGACGGGCGAAGGCACCCTGGACGCCGTGAAACTGGCCGAACTGCCTCCGGCGGTCCGCCGCCGGGTGCTGCGCAGAGCCGCGCTGCGGGCGGGCTGTCCGGCCGGGGACCTCTTCGCGCGGCACCTCGAAACGATCGATCTGCTGGTCACCGGGTGGCGCGGTCAGGGGCCGCTGCACCTACCCGGGGGCGTCGAAGCCACCCGCAGGTGTGGCACGCTGGTCTTTCGGCGGCAGGGCGACTGACGGGCAGGCATGCCCCGGGGGCGCCGGGCCGTCGGCCACACAGACCCCGAACGTTTGAGGACGTATCCCCGGTGGACCAGAACGACATGGGCGCTGACCTCGCGAAGGTGCTCATCAGCAAGGACGAGATCGACGCCAAGCTCCTGGAGCTGGCCGAGCGCATCGACCGGGACTACGCAGGCAAGGACCTGCTGATCGTCGGCGTCCTCAAGGGGGCCGTGATGGTCATGGCGGACCTCGCCCGCGCCCTGCACTCGCAGGTGACCATGGACTGGATGGCGGTCTCGTCGTACGGCATGGGCACCAAGTCCTCCGGCGTGGTGCGGATCCTCAAGGACCTCGACACCGACATCGCCGGCCGGGACGTCCTGATCGTCGAGGACATCATCGACTCCGGTCTGACGCTGTCCTGGCTGCTGGGCAACCTGGGCTCGCGCGGCCCGGCCTCGCTGGAGGTCTGCACCCTGCTGCGCAAGCCCGACGCGGCCAAGGTCGAGATCGACGTCAAGTACGTCGGTTTCGACATCCCCAACGAGTTCGTGGTCGGCTATGGCCTGGACTACGCGGAGAAGCTCCGCAACCTCCCCTTCATCGGCACCCTCGCGCCGCACGTCTACGGCGGCTGAGGGCGCCCGGGACCCGTTCGGGTTACGGGCGGGAACAGTACGCCGTTCCCGCCCGTTGGAGGGGGACAAAGTAATACGTCGTGTCGCTGTGCTCCCGCCACGGGCGGGTCGGACTGCGGTACGGTCCAATAAAACCGCTCTTCACATGAGCACAGACCGGATGCGCCGGCGGCCACGGCCCCGCGGCGCCGTTGAGTGGCAGGAGGGACGGGGCGGCAACGCCCCGCATGGATGGACGTCAAGCGATACTTCCGTGCGCCGATCATGTGGATCGTGCTGGCCGTCCTCGCCGTCATCGTGCTGATGCAGGTCGTTTCCGACTCCAACGGCTACAAGACGGTGGACACCGGGCAGGTCGTCGCAGCGATCGATGCCAAGCAGGTCAAGTCGGCGCAGATCACCACCGGTGACTCGAACACGATCAAGATCCAGCTGAAGGACGGCGCCACGCTGTCCAACGCCGGTACGGGCAAGACCCCGTCCGGCAGCAAGTTCCAGGCCTCGTACATCGGCGACCAGGGTGTTGCGATCGCCGACAAGCTCCAGGCCCAGATCAACGACAACGACCAGAGCACGCTCTCCGAGGGCTACACCATCAGCCCGGAGAAGCAGAGCACCTTCGTCAGCCTGCTGCTGTCGATGCTCCCCATCGTGATCATCGTCCTGGTCTTCCTGTTCCTGATGAACCAGATGCAGGGCGGCGGCTCGCGCGTCATGCAGTTCGGCAAGTCCAAGGCCAAGCTGCTCACCAAGGACACCCCGAAGACCACCTTCTCGGACGTCGCAGGCGCGGACGAGGCGGTCGAGGAACTCCACGAGATCAAGGAGTTCCTGCAGGAGCCGGCCAAGTTCCAGGCGGTCGGCGCCAAGATCCCGAAGGGCGTGCTGCTGTACGGCCCGCCCGGGACGGGCAAGACCCTGCTGGCACGCGCCGTCGCGGGCGAGGCCGGGGTGCCGTTCTACTCGATCTCCGGCTCGGACTTCGTGGAGATGTTCGTCGGTGTCGGCGCCAGCCGGGTCCGCGACCTCTTCGAGCAGGCCAAGGCGAACGCCCCGGCGATCGTCTTCGTCGACGAGATCGACGCCGTCGGCCGGCACCGCGGTGCGGGTCTCGGCGGCGGCCACGACGAGCGCGAGCAGACCCTCAACCAGCTGCTGGTCGAGATGGACGGCTTCGACGTCAAGGGCGGCGTGATCCTGATCGCGGCGACCAACCGCCCCGACATCCTGGACCCGGCGCTGCTGCGCCCGGGCCGCTTCGACCGCCAGATCGCGGTCGAGCGCCCCGACCTCCAGGGCCGTCTGGACATCCTCAAGGTGCACCAGAAGGGCAAGCCGGTCGCGCCGGACGTCGACCTCTCGGCCGTCGCCAAGCGCACCCCCGGCTTCACCGGTGCGGACCTGGCGAACGTCCTCAACGAGGCCGCTCTGCTGACCGCCCGCTCGGACAAGAAGCTGGTCGACAACCTCACGCTGGACGAGGCGATCGACCGCGTCGTGGCCGGACCGCAGAAGCGGACCCGGATCATGTCCGAGAAGGAGAAGAAGATCACCGCGTACCACGAGGGCGGCCACGCCCTGGTGGCGGCGGCGTGCCCCAACAGCGACCCGGTGCACAAGATCACGATCCTGTCCCGCGGTCGGGCCCTCGGCTACACCATGGTGCTGCCGGACGAGGACAAGTACTCCACCACCCGCAACGAGATGCTCGACCAGCTGGCCTACATGCTGGGCGGGCGCGCGGCGGAGGAGCTCGTCTTCCACGACCCGACCACCGGTGCGTCGAACGACATCGAGAAGGCCACCGCCACCGCGCGGGCCATGGTCACCCAGTACGGCATGACCGAGCGCCTCGGCGCGATCAAGTTCGGCTCGGACAACTCGGAGCCGTTCCTCGGTCGTGAGATGGGTCACCAGCGCGACTACTCGGAAGAGGTCGCCGGGCTGGTCGACGAAGAGGTCAAGAAGCTCATCGAGAACGCGCACAACGAGGCCTGGGAGATCCTGGTCGAGAACCGCGACGTGCTCGACAACCTGGTCCTGGAGCTCCTGGAGAAGGAGACCCTCAACAAGGAGCAGATCGCCGAGATCTTCGCGACCATCGTCAAGCGCCCGGCCCGGCCGGCCTGGACGGGCTCGTCCCGTCGGACGCCGTCCACCCGGCCGCCGGTGCAGTCCCCGAAGGAGCTGGCGCTGACCAACGGCGCCGCCGCCATCGCCGCCGAGGCCGCCCCGGTCGACGTGGTGAAGCTCCCGCCGCTGCCGGCCGAGCCGCCCGTCGAGGGCTGACCGGCCCGCAGGGCACCGTACGGAATGGATGCCGCGTCACCAGGGTTTGTACCCTGGAGGCGCGGCATCCGTGCTGTTCAGCCCAAGTTCGTTTCACTAGTTAGCGAGGCTCGCATGATCGACCCGGTGACGCTCGACGGTCCGTCCACCGTCGGGACCTTCGACCAGAAGCGGGCCGAGAACGCCATCCGCGAGCTGCTGCTCGCCGTGGGGGAGGACCCGGACCGCGAGGGCCTGCTGGAGACCCCGGCCCGGGTCGCCCGGGCCTACAAGGAGATATTCGCCGGTCTCTGGCAGGAGCCGGAGGATGTCCTGACCACCACCTTCGACCTCGGCCACGACGAGATGGTGCTGGTCAAGGACATCGAGCTGACCTCCGTCTGCGAGCACCACCTGGTGCCGTTCCGGGGTGTGGCCCACGTCGGGTACATCCCGTCCACCAGCGGCAAGATCACCGGCCTGTCCAAGCTGGCCCGGCTGGTCGACGTCTACGCCCGCCGCCCGCAGGTGCAGGAGCGGCTCACCAGCCAGGTCGCCGACGCGCTGATGCGGATCCTCGAACCGCGCGGCGCGATCGTCGTGGTCGAGTGCGAGCACATGTGCATGTCGATGCGCGGCATCCGTAAGCCCGGTGCCAAGACCATCACCTCCTGCGTGCGCGGCCAGCTGCGCGACCCGGCCACCCGGGCCGAGGCGATGAGCCTCATCATCGGGCGGTAGCCGGGTAGCCGGCGGCAGGAGCCGCCGGCGGTACCGGTCAGACCGCGTCGTACGCGGCGTGCGGCGGGGCCGGGGTGCCCAGGGCGTTGCGGCGCTCGGGCATCCGCAGCCGCACCATCCGCCGCCAGCCGTACGCGAGGTCGTAGAGGTACAGCGCGTGCACCCCGGCGGTGACCACCGCCCGCTGCCAGCGCGGCCACCCGAGGATGCGCGCCAGCCGGGCGGTCACCGCGAGCCCGACGTCCCGGTGGGTGCGGATCTCGCCGCGCGCGCTGTGCTCCAGGGCGTGCCGGATGAACGGGCCGTGGCCCTCGGCGGAGAGCCGCAGCAGCTCCTCGTGGCAGTAGGCGAGGTGGTTGTCCTCGTCGGCCGAGATCATCCGCATCGCCCGGCCGAGGTCCGGGTTGTCCGCGTAGACCTTGACCAGCTGGCGCATCTGCTCGGCCGCGCGCTGCTCGGTGACCCGGCTGTGCACGAGGTAGGTGATGATCTCGCGCTCGGCCAGCGGCGCCTCGCCGTTCAGCCGCTCGTGCGAGAGGCCGACGCCCCGGCGCTCCAGCAGCATGCAGTAGTCGGCCTCGGCGGGGACGTCCACCTTGGGCAGACCTCGCTTGTTCAGCAGCTGGGTGAAGATCCGGCCGTGCTTGCGCTCGTCGGCGCCGTGCCGGGCGATCTTGGGGGCGAGCACCGGGTCGCGGGTGAGCGCGGTGATCCGCTCGTTCTCCCAGCCGCCCTGGTCCTCGCCGCCCGCGGCGATGCTGCAGAACAGCTGGTACGCCTCGTCGTTCTGGTAGATCTCGTTGAAGAGTGATCGGGTGCTGAGCATGGGGCCTCCTGCCCGGATCCGGGGCGGCGCCGGCCGTTCGGCGGCGCGGTCGCGATACGTTCCCCCGCGGCGGGGCGCGCCGCGCCCGACCGGCCGGTAATCACCCGGCTGCGGGCCCGGACGGCGGCCGGACGAGTGCCACGGACCCCCTACGTCCAGGCGAGGCGGGCGCTCATCCACTCCAGGGCGGCGGGCAGCTCGCGGCTCCAGCTGTCGAAGTTGTGGCCGCCGTCGTCCAGGTAGAGCGACTCGACGGTGAACTGCGGATTGCCGGTCGCGACCTGCTGGGCCAGGTCGACGAACTTCACCGTCTCCGGGTAGTCGGTCTCCTTGCGGGTGGAGACCACCAGCAGCGAGAGCTCCGGCGCGGGCAGGTTGTGCAGCCGCCAGGAGAGGTCGCTGTGGTTCGTCAGCGTCTGGTCGCCGCCGAACAGGTTGCCGCCGGTGCCGGCGTCCTCGGCGACCTTGAAGTCGGCGTGCATCCCGGTCGCGCTGCGGTAGACATCGGGGTAGCGCATGGCCAGCCGCAGGGCGCAGCTGCCGCCGGTGGAGTAGCCGAGCACGCCCCAGGAGGCGGCGGAGCGGCTGACCCGGTAGGCGGAGCGCAGCGCCTCGGGGACGTCCTTGGCGAACCAGGTCTCGGTGCGCGGGCCGCCGGGCACGTCCACGCACTCGGTGTTGCGCGGCGGGGCGACGGTCGGGCGGGCCATCACGATGATGGTGGGCGCCATCCTGCCGGTGCGCTGGAGCTCCCAGGCGGTCTGCGGGACGGGCAGCTCCTTCAGCAGGTGCAGGGTGGTGCCGGGGAAGCCGGAGAGGGTGAGCAGCACGGGGAAGCGCACCTTGGCGTACTTCGGGTTGAAGTACTCGGGCGGCAGGTAGACGAACAGCTGGTCGGAGAGTCCGCTCTCGGGGCCGGTGATCTTCACCGCCTCCACCCGGCCGACCTCCTCGGGTGCCCCTTTGGGCAGGTCCGTGATGGTCTCCAGGCCGCCCTCGTTGGTCGGCTGGAGCAGTTCGTCGGCGGGGGTCGCGCCCTTCTGGTTCTCGTTGCTGGTCAGGGCGAGCTTGGTGCCGCCGGGGTTGAGCAGGTCGTCCCAGGAGGTGTAGAAGCCGAAGGAGTTGTTGACGGACAGCGCCAGCACGGCGAGGGCGGTCACCTGAATGACCGTCAGCAGGGCGACCCGTCCGAGGACCGGCAGCGGGCGCTGCCGGCCGAGTCTGGGCCAGATCCAGAGCGTGGTGACGAGGGTCGCCGCACCGAGTGCGAGCAGCGAGTTCACCAGTGCGTCGCTGGTCAGTTCCATGCCGTCGGCCTTCCGGTGGGACGCTGTCGGTGCAGGCTTCATCGTCTGGCGGTGCGTCAGCCCGGGCCAGCGCGACTAGGCTGTCCGGACGCCGGGGCGGGCCAGGAGGCCGGTGGCAGTGGTACGCAACCGGCGCCCTAGAATGCGGCGTCCACCGTACGTACCGCGTGCGCGACGTCCCGCCGCGCCACGCGGCGCGGGGCCCCGGCTCCCACCCCACGGCTCAATCGCAGCGCGCGATCGGCACCGGTTACCGTCCGTTTCCGGTTCCTTGGTGTGCGCATTGCCTGATGAAGGAAAAGGCATGAAGGTCCATCACAACTCCTCCTCCGGAGTGACAGGACAGCGCTCCGAAGCCTCTACGCTGAACCCCCATGAGCGTTCCCGTGTCCGTTGAGCCGAGCCCCGAGCAGCCGCCCCGCCGTCGCGGTCTGCAGGCACTTCGTACCCAAGCGGCCGCCGTCCCGAGGGCCTGGCTCCCCGGTGCGGTCGGTTATGCCTGCCTGCTGATCGGGCTGGTGGACATCGCGAGCGCGGTGTTCCCCAAGCTCCGGCACACCAAGATGCACACCTTCGCCGGGCAGCTGCCCGGCGGGACCACCACCCTGGCCGCGGCCGGCACCCTGATGGTCGGCCTGCTGCTGGTGCTGCTCGCCCACGCGCTGCGCCGCCGCAAGGTGCGCGCCTGGCGGGCGGTCTGCGTGCTGCTGCCGGTCGGCGCCGCGCTGCACATCCTGCGCTGGCACCAGATCGGCCCGGCCGTGGTCTCGCTGGTGCTGTTCGCGGTGATGCTGGTGCACCGCCGCGAGTTCTACGCCAAGGCCGACCCGCGCACCCGCTGGCGGGCGGCGGTCAACCTGGTGGTGACCGGCACCGTCAGCGTGCTGCTCGGCCTGCTGGTGGTCAGCACCAGGACCGGGTACGAGATCGGCCACCCGGGCCTGCTGAAGCGCCTGGAGCATGTCGGGTACGGGTTGTTCGGCTTCGAAGGACCGGTCCACTACACCTCGGACCGGATGGGCGACCTGGTCGGCTACCTGCTCGGCGCGATGGGCCTGATCACCGCCTTCACCACCGCCTACCTGGCGCTGCGCCCGGAGAAGCCCAAGCCGGAGCTGACCGCCGAGGACGAGGAGAAGGTCCGCGCGCTGCTCGCCCGGCACGGCGAGCGGGACTCGCTGGGCTACTTCGCGCTGCGCCGCGACAAGAGCGTGCTGTTCTCGCCGACCGGCAAGGCGGCGATCTCCTACCGGGTGGTCTCCGGCGTGATGCTCGCCTCCGGTGACCCGGTCGGCGACGTGGAGGCCTGGCCGGGCGCGATCAAGGTGTTCATGGCCGAGGCCCGCGAGCACGCCTGGGTGCCGGCCGTGATGGGCTGCAGCGAGGTCGGCGGCGAGGTCTGGACCCGCGAGGCGGGCCTGGACGCGCTGGAGCTGGGCGACGAGGCGATCGTCGACGCCACCACCTTCTCGCTCGCCGGGCGGGCCATGCGCAACGTCCGCCAGATGGTGAAGCGGATCGAGCGCAACGGCTACTCCTGCCAGGTGCGCCGGGTCTCCGAGCTCACCCCGGACGAGAAGTACCGGGTCGCCGAGGCGGCCGCCCGCTGGCGCGGCACCGACACCGAGCGCGGCTTCTCGATGGCGCTGGGCCGCTTCGGCGACCCGGGCGACGACGAGTGCGTGGTGGTCACCGCCCACAAGGCCCCGGAGGAGGGCGAGAGCGGCGACGACCTGAAGGCCGTGCTGCACTTCGTGCCGTGGGGGCCGGACGGCATCTCGCTGGAGCTGATGCGCCGCGACCGGGCCGCCGACCCGGGCCTGAACGAGCTGCTGATCGTCGCGGCCCTGCAGGCGGTGCCCGCGCTGGGCGTCCGCCGGGTGTCGCTCAACTTCGCGATGTTCCGCTCGGCGCTGGCGCGCGGTGAGCGGATCGGCGCCGGTCCGGTGCTGCGCGCCTGGCGCGGGCTGCTGGTGTTCTCCTCGCGCTGGTTCCAGATCGAGTCGCTGTACAAGTTCAACGCGAAGTTCCAGCCCGAGTGGGAGCCGCGCTTCCTGGTCTTCCCGAACAACCGGGACCTGCCCAGGATCGGCTTCGCCGCGATGCAGGCCGAGGCCTTCATCACCCTCGGCATGCCGCGCTTCGGCCGCAAGCGCCAGCGGGAGGGCCTGATGCCCGCCCCGGCCCGCCCGGAGGTCACCGAGGCGGCCTGAGCCGCCGCCGTCCCGCGGGCCCCCGTCGAGCTTCCTCGGCGGGGGCCCCGGCCGTCCCGGGCCGGCTGCCCCGGCGGTGCGGGGGTGAGTCGTCAGATAATGGGCGCATGAGCACTCCGCTGTCGTTCACCCTGCCGGCCGGGCTGCCGCGGCTCGACCGCTGCGCCGTGATGGGCGTGGTCAACGTGACCCCCGACTCCTTCTCGGACGGCGGGCTGTGGCACGACCCCGCGCGCGCGATCGCCCACGGCCTGGCGCTGCGGGCCCGGGGCGCGGACCTGGTCGACGTCGGCGGCGAGTCGACCCGGCCCGGCTCGGAGCGGGTGCCCGAGGAGGAGGAGCTGCGCCGGGTGGTCCCGGTGGTGCGCGAGCTGGCGGAGGCCGGGGTGGTGGTCTCCGTCGACACCATGCGTGCCTCGGTCGCCGAGCAGGCCGTCGCGGCCGGCGCCCGGATCGTCAACGACGTCTCCGGCGGCCTCGCCGACCCGGCGATGGCCCGGGTGGTGGCCGAGACCGGGGTGCCCTTCGTGGTGATGCACTGGCGCGGCCAGTCCGCCGACATGGACCGCCTGGCGGTCTACCGGGACGTGGTCTCCGACGTGCTCGGCGAGCTGACCGCCCGGGTGGAGGCGCTGGAGGCGGCCGGCGTCAAGGAGGAGCAGCTGATCCTGGACCCGGGCCTGGGCTTCGCCAAGACCGCCGAGCACAACTGGGCCCTGCTCGGCCGGCTCGACGCGCTCACCGCGCTCGGCCGTCCCGTCCTCGTGGCCGCATCGCGCAAGCGGTTCCTGGGTACGCTGCTCGCCGACCCGGAAACCGGGGAACTGCGCCCGGCCAGGGAGCGCGACGACGCGACCGCCGCGGTGTCGGTGCTGTCGGCCCGGGCCGGAGCCTGGGCGGTGCGGGTGCACGACGTGTCCGGAACGGCGGACGCCGTCCGGGTGGTAGCCGCCTGGCAGCGCGCGGCCGGGCCGGACGTCTCCGGCCCGTCGGCGGGCACGGAGGGCGGCTGAGAGGGGAGGTCCTGTGGCAGGTGACGGCAGGTTGAGCGGAGAGACCGCGGGTCAGCGGGCGCGGGAGGCGGACCGGGAGGCCGTCCTGGCGGCCAACCAGGCGTTCTACGAGGCGATGGAGAACGGCGATCTGGAGGCGGTCGAGGAGGCCTGGCTGGGCGCCGCCGACGCCGACGACAAGGGCGGCGTGGTGTGCGTGCACCCCGGCTGGCCGATGCTGCGCGGACGGGCCCAGGTGACCCGCTCGTACATGCTGATCATGATGAACACGGAGTACATCCAGTTCTTCCTGACCGATGTCGAGGCCGAGGTGCACGGTGATGTGGCCCTTGTCACGTGCACCGAGAACATCCTCTCCGGCGGTGAGGCGGAGGAGGAGGGCGAACTCGGCCCGCTGGTCGGGGGAAAGGTCGTTTCGACGAATCTCTTCCGGCGTACCCCGGCCGGGTGGAAGCTCTGGTCGCACCACGGTTCACCCGTCCTGACCAGCGGTGACGACGAGGACGAGGACTAGACCCGGCACAGGTCGGCCGATTGCGCCCGGATTTGGCCCGGGAATTCCCGAGCGGTCACCGAACGTTCACGTCAATCGCCATTCCGGCGGGCGTGGCGACGGTTCGTGCCGGGTAGGACGGTCAGGCGTTGTCCGTGCTCGCGGGTAGATTCGAAACGGAGTGACGGGCGCGACGCCCGCCTTCGCCCTGCCTGTGACCGTTGCCGTGCAGGGTCCGTCCGACTGGGAGCAGTGATTCGTTTGCTGGACCGCGTCACCCTGCGGGGCCTGCGTGCCCGGGGTCACCACGGCGTCTTCGAGCGTGAGCGCGTCGAGGGCCAGACCTTCGTGGTGGACCTCGTGCTGTACCTGGACACCCGCCCCGCCGCGTCCGGAGACGACCTCACCCGCACGGCGCACTACGGCGTCGTGGCCGAGGAGGTCACCGCGATCATCGCCGGTGAGCCCGTCGACCTGATCGAGACCCTCGCCCAGCGCATCGCCGACCAGTGCCTCAAGCACGACGCGGTGGAGGAGGTCGAGGTCACCGTGCACAAGCCGGACGCCCCGATCACCGTGCCGTTCGACGACGTGACCGTGACCATCCACCGGGGCCGCGGATGACCGCCGCGCGCACCGTGCCAGCCGCAGAGCCCATTCCAGTTGCAGGGGAAGTCCGATGAGCACCAGCGACCCGACCGCCTCGCCGACCACGTTCGACCTGGAGCGCCGGGTGGACTCGGTCGACACCACGCTGCACGGCCAGCGCTGCGCCGTGATCGCCCTCGGCAGCAACCTGGGCAACCGCCTGGAGACGCTGCAGGGCGCGGTGGACGCGCTCGCCGACACTCCCGGGCTGAGGATCAAGGCCGTCTCCGCCGTGTACGAGACGGAGGCCGTCGGGGGCCCCGACGAGCAGCCCAACTACTACAACGCGGTGGTCGTGCTGCGCACCAGCCTGCCGCCGCGCGACCTGCTCGAGCGCGGCAACGCGATCGAGGACGCCTTCGGCCGGGTCCGCACCGTCCACTGGGGTCCGCGCACCCTGGACGTCGACATCCTGGCCTACGAGGGCGTCACCAGTGACGACCCGCAGCTGCTGCTGCCGCACCCGCGCTCGCACGAGCGGGCCTTCGTCCTCGCCCCCTGGCTGGACGCCCAGCCGGAGGCGGAGGTGCCCGGCCGCGGCCAGGTCGCCGAGCTGCTGCAGGCGCTCGGCGGGGAGGTCGCCCAGGGCGTCCGCCGCCGCGAGGACATCCGGCTGACGCTGCCGGAGTAGCCGACCGGTGCCGGCCGGTCCGCTCCCGGGGCCGGCCGGGCGGCCGGGGAACTCGGGCGGCGGCCCGGCCGTACGAGTAGGTGTCCGCCGCACGCGCGGGTGCCCGTCAGGCGCGGCCCGGTACGGTGGCCTGACGTCGCCGCACCCCGGTTCGGGGCGGCGCCCGTCTCCGGTACCCGGGAAGGACCCTGTCCGAGTGAAGCTGCTTCGCCTCCGTCTGCTGGTCGGCATCACCGCCGCTACGACGGCGCTGTCCTGGGCCGGCGCCAAGCTGTGGGCCTCCCTGGACACGCTGCCCGCGGTCCCGGCGGCGGCGCCGGTGGTGCTGGCCGCGGTGGCGGTGATCCTGCTGGCCACCGCGATCTCGCTGCGGTCGCGGCTGAAGGCGGCGCGGGAGCGGCAGCCCGGGGCCAAGGGGGTCGACCCGATCGGCGCGGCCCGGGCGGTGGTGCTGGGCCAGGCGAGCGCGCTGGTCTCGGCGGTGGTCACCGGCGTCTACGCGGGCGCCGGCATCTACCTGCTCGGCGAGCTGGACGTGCCCGCGCGCCAGGACCAGGCCATCACGGCGGGCTTCGCGGTGCTGGCCGGCGCGGCGGTGATCGCGGCGGCGCTGTGGCTGCAGCACGTCTGCAAGCTGCCGGAGGATCACGACGACCCGACGGGCCCCGCGGCCACCCACCGCTGAGCAGGCACTTTTCTGTGATCTTGGGTGAAGGCCCGGGCACGTGCGGTAAAGCTCGCGGAGTGTCAAGGGTTAAAGGGCACCCTGGGCTGACACGGCCCCAATTCGCACGCTAGTTTCTTGGCATGTCTCGCGGACGCCATCGTCATTCCTCCGTCCTCGGCCGGGTCTTTCCCCCCACCGCCGCCGGCGTGCTCATCGTCGCCGCGGTGGCTGCGCTGCTTTTCAGTCAGGACACCGTCCTGGTCCGCTCGGTGGGCGTCGCGGCGGTGCTCGCCACGCTCGGGATCGGGGTGCTGCTGCGGCAGCGCGACCGCGCCGCCCGGGCCGCCGTCGAGCTGTCCGCCGCCCAGCGGCTGCGGGCCGAGGAGCGCTTCGAGGAGCAGCTCGCCGAGGCCGAGTACGCCGCTGAGGTCGCCGAGGAGCGGGCCACCCGGTTCGGTCGGCGGCTGACCGCGGAGAAGTCCCGGCTGGCGAAGGCCGAGACCGAGATCGCCCGGTTGCTGCGCGAGCGCGCCGTGGCGGTCGCCGAGCAGGCCCTCAAGGAGGCCGAGGCGGCCCAGAAGGCCCTGGCCGCGAGCCGGCCCAAGTACCCCGCGAGCCCGGCGGCCTTCGTCCGTGCCGCGGCCGTGCTGCGGCACCTGGAGCGGCGCGCGGCGCAGCAGGAGGCGCAGCGCGAGCGCGCGGCCGGTACGCAGGTCGCCCTGCGGGCGGCGCGGCCTTCGCCCGAGGCGGCCCCCGTGGCCGCCGCGCCGGCCGCCCAGGTGCCCGCCGCCGCGGTGCCGGCTCCGGTGGCGCCCACGGTGCCGACGCCGGCGCCCGCCGCCGGGGTGGCCGAGCGGCCCGCGGTCGGGGCGACGCCGGTGCGGCCGGTGCTGACGGCGACGGTCGGACAGCTGGGCGGGACACCCGCCGCGCAGGCCGCGCCCGCGCCCGTGGCGGCGGAACGGCAGCGGCCGCGTCCGCAGGCCGGGCAGGCCCGGGGGCAGGGCTTCAGCTTCTTCGGCCGTGCCTCGGGTGCGGCCGTCCGGGCGGCGGCTCCGGCGCCGGGCGTCGGGAGCATCGCCGAGCTGGGCGAGCGCACGGACCTGGCGGACGTGGTGGGCGACGAGGCGGTCGCCGCGGCCAAGGCGCAGCCCGTGGCGGCGGCACCGGTCGAGCAGCCCGTGGTGGACCTGGCCGAGGTCGAGCAGGCCGAGGAGGAGCAGGCCGTGCCGGAGGTGGTCGACCTGACGCCGCACGACGAGACCGAGCTGCTCCAGCTCCCGGAGCTGCGCGCCTCGCGCTGAACCGCAGCCCCGCTCCGACGCGGCGCAGGACACCGGCCCGGCCGGTGTCCTGCGCCGCGTCTGTCGTTGCGGGAGCCGCCGGCCGGCCCGTCACCGGCGGGGAACGCCGAAGCGCCCGGCCCCTGACGGAGGGGGGCCGGGCGCTTCGCGGTCGGGCGTCAGATCTGGACGCCGAAGTCCTGGGCGATGCCCGCCAGGCCGGAGGCGTAGCCCTGGCCGACGGCGCGGAACTTCCACTCGGCGCCGTTGCGGTAGAGCTCGCCGAAGATCATGGCGGTCTCGGTGGCGGCGTCCTCGGAGAGGTCGTAGCGGGCGATCTCGGCACCGCCGGCCGCGTTGATCACGCGGATGTAGGCGTTGCGGACCTGGCCGAAGTTCTGCGAGCGGGCCACCGCGTCGTAGATCGAGACCGGGAAGGTGATCTTGACGGCCTCGGCCGGGAGGCCGGCCAGGTTGACGTTGATCGCCTCGTCGTCGCCCGCGCCCTCGCCGGTGCGGTTGTCACCGGTGTGGACGACGGTGCTGTCCGGGGTGCTGGTGTTGTTGAAGAACACGAAGTGGCTGTTGGACAGCACCTTCCCGTCCGCGTTCAGCACGATCGCGCTGGCGTCGAGGTCGAACTCGGCGCCGGTCGTGGTCCGGACGTCCCAGCCGAGGCCGATGGTGACCGCGGTCAGGCCGGGGGCCTCCTTGGTCAGCGAGACGTTGCCACCCTTGGAGAGGCTCACTGGCATGGTGTTTGCTGTCCCTTCGTTGCTTTTGCCCGGGATAACGCGAGAGACCACGGGCTTGGTTCCGCGCCCTGTGCCAAATTCTTCGGGGCGGATCAGGGCGGGGCAATGGCTGGATCGAAACCCGGTCAGATTCGGCGGAAGCGGCCCTGCAGTGACCAGATGTTCGGATTGTCGGCCAGGTCGGGGTGCATGTCGAAGAGATCGGCGAGCGTGTCCTGGAGGAAGTCCCGGGCCTCCCGCCGCAGGTCGCCGTGGCGCAGGACGGCGGGCGGCTCGTCCGGCAGCCAGGTGGCGCTGACCTCGACCCAGTTGAAGCGGCGGGCGAAGCGCAGCAGCTCGGTGTTCTGGGTGAAGTCGAGGTCGGCGCTCTGCACCCGGGCGGCGCGGCCGCCGTCCGGATCGCGGTCCAGCTCCTCGGCGATGTCGCACAGCGCCCAGGCGAAGTCGAGGACCGGCACCCAGCCCCAGGCTGTGGACAGTTCCGCCCCGTCGGCGTCGAGGTAGACGTCGCCGCAGAAGAGGTCGTACCGCAGGGCGTGCACCGAGGCGCTGCGGTAGTCGGTCTGCGGGGGGTCGGGGAAACGGTTGGAGAGGGAGTAGCCGAGCTCGATCACGTAGGCCATTGTCGGGGCTGCGGGCGGTGCCGGATAACCGGGTGACCCGGCGGGCCCGGGCGCGGGATGATGGGCCCATGCCCGAGCCCATTCGCGTCCGGGGATCGGTGGTCGTCCCTGACGCCGAGCTCGTCTGGCGCTTCTCCCGTTCCTCCGGCCCCGGTGGCCAGCACGTCAACACCTCCGACACCCAGGTCGAGCTGCGCTACGACCTGGCCGCCTCCGCGGCGCTGCCCGAGGTGTGGAAGCAGCGCGCCCTGGAGCGGCTGGCCGGCCGGCTGGTGGACGGGCGGGTCCTGGTGGTGCGCGCCTCCGAGCACCGCTCGCAGTGGCGCAACCGCGAGGTCGCCGCGGCCCGGCTGGCATCGCTGCTGGGCGAGGCGACCGCGCCGCCGCCGAAGGCCCGTCGGGCGACCAAGCCCAGCCGGGGCATGGTCGAGCGGCGGCTGTCCAACAAGCGGCACCGCTCCGAGCTGAAGCAGGGCCGGCGCGCGCAGGGCGGCGAGTAGCTCAGCCGACCTGCCGGTAGCCGCCGCGGAAGTAGAGCAGCGGGCGGCCGCCCGGGTTCGGCACCACGGCCTCCAGGACGCGGCCGAGCAGCAGGGTGTGGTCGCCGGCGGCTATCCGCTGCTCGGTGCGGCACTCCACGGTGGCCAGCGCGCCGTCGATCAGCGGTGCGCCGCTGGCCGGGCCGCGGTGGTGCGGGGTGTCGGCGAAGAGCAGCCGGTCGCTGAGCCGGCCCTTCATCGCGAACCGCGAGCCGAGCGCCTTCTGCCCCTCGGCGAGCAGCGAGACCGCCCAGGTCTCGGCCCGGGAGAGCACCTCGTCCATCCGGGAGTCCTCGCGGACGGAGATCAGCACCAGCGGCGGCTCCAGCGAGACGGAGAGGAAGGACGTGGCGGTCATGCCGACGTCCTCGCCGTCCTCCGGGTCGTGGACGGTCACCAGGCTCACTCCGGAGGCGAGCTGGGAGAGCGCAGCCCGGAACTCGTCGGGCGTCGCTTGGGAGGCAGCCTCGGGCTGCGGGGACGAGTACACGTACCGCACGGTAGTCGGCGGCCGGGGGGAACGGCATCGGGCCGTGGTCGTAGGACCAGGGCTGCAGAAGGTTACGGCCGGCGGCGATGCTCACCCCTGGGAGTGAAGGTGAGGGCCTGGCGGGCGTCAGTCGACTTCAGTGTGCGGCCAATGCGGCCGACCACGAGAAATGTTCCGATGAAGCCATATGTCCTGTTATGGGGCGGATGAGCTGATTAAGGGCGCATAAGTGTCGTGTGATTTAAGTCACAAGTGGCTGCCTATTGCTGACCGAGCGTGCCGAACGCTGTGCTCCCTGTGATTCAGTTCTTCTGGCAATCGGACGATAACCATTCAAGAACTATCCGAAGCAGCCGGGGAGCCCCCGCATGGAAGCCGAGTCGGAGCCGTACGTCCGTCTCGCGACCCTCCGCACCTTGCACCGGGTCGTGGCGGACCTCAACGCTGCCCGCAGCCTGGCGGGCACGCTGCAGGCCGTGGTCGAGGGCGCGGTCCACGGGCTCGGATTCGACGCCGCCGCGGTCAGCCTGGTCCGGCCGGACGGCGACCTCGTGGTGGCGGCCGTCTGGGAGCTGGAGGAGAGCGCCATGGGCGGCCCCTCCGTCCTGCTCGGCCAGGTCGGCTCCCGGGAGTCCTGGGACCGGCTGCTCGGCGTCAGCGACCACTGGGGCACCCTCCGCTTCCTGCCCTACGACCGGGGCTGGGCCGTCGCCAGCGACATCCCGCGCTGGATCGGCGACGGCTCGCTGCCCGTCTACGCCAACGACTGGCACCCCGCCGACGGCCTGCTCGCCCCGATGTACAGCGCCGGCGGCGACCTGCTCGGCGTTCTCTCGGTGGACCGCCCGCGCAGCGGCAAGCGGCCCGGCGCCTGGACCCGCGAGGCGTTGGAGATGTTCTCCCTCCAGGCCTCCATCGCGATCGGCAACGCCCGGCTGCGCGCCGAGATGCAGCGCGCGCTGGCGCGGCTGGAGAAGGAGCAGCAGGCGCTGCGGGCCAGCGAGGAGAGCTTCCGCCAGGCCTTCGAGTACGCGCCCAGCGGGATGGCCATCACCGAGCTGCACGGCGCCGGGCGAGGCCAGCTGACCAGAGTCAACGACGCGCTCTGTCGTCTGCTCGGCCGCCCCCGCGCGGTGCTGCGCCAGCAGAGCTTCGCCGACCTCGTGCACCCCGAGGACCGCGCGCTGCTGGAGCGCACCAGCGCCGAGAGCGGCCGGGCCGAACTGCGACTGTCCCGGCGGGACGGCGGCTACCAGTGGGTGTGCCTGCGCAACTCGATCGTCGCCGACGCCGCCGAGGGCCCGAGCTTCCTGCTCACCCACGTCGAGGACATCGAGGACCGCAAGCGCCACGAGCTGCAGCTCGCCCACCGGGCCAGCCACGACGCGCTCACCGGCCTGCCGAACAGCGCCGAGCTCAGGGCCCGGCTGGGGCGGCGGCTGTGCGGCGAGCCGCAGACCGCCGTCGCCGCGCACGCCGAGAGCCCGTACCCGCCGCAGTACGCGGGCTACCCCGCCGACTCCTACAGCGCGCACGCGGCGTACGACGGACTGGAGGGGACGGACCCGCGGCCGGGGCAGGTGCACGGCTACGGGGCCCCCGAGGGGCACCCCGGTCCCGGCCTGGCCGGGGCGGACCGGCCGGGCGGCTACGGCGAGCACGTGCACGCGGTGGTGCCCGCCGACCTCGGCTCGGGCGGCGACGCCTGGGCCGGCCCGTTCCGCTCCGGCGGCGCGGCCACGGCGGAGAAGGGGCTCGCGGTGCTCTTCTGCGACCTCGACGGCTTCAAGTCGATCAACGACCGGTTCGGGCACAACGCGGGCGACGCGGTGCTGGTCGAGGTCGCCCGCCGGCTCAGCCAGGCCGTCCGGGACGGCGACACGGTGGCCCGGCTCGGCGGCGACGAGTTCGTGGTGCTGGCCGACGGCATCGGCCGGGAGGAGGCCAAGGACCTCGCCCACCGGCTGCGCAACGCGATCATCCCGCCGATGCGGATCGACGGCCGGGCGATGCGGGTCGGGGTCAGCCTCGGCGTCGGCTGGGCGGGCTGCGGGATGAGCACCGAGGAGGTCCTGCACACGGCGGACGAGCGGATGTACGACGAGAAGCGGGCCCGGGGCGGCGCGATGCGCGGGGCCCGGGGCGAGCGCTCGCACCGCCGGGCGGGCTGAGCGCCCCCCTGCCGCACGCCCCCGGCGCGGAAAGCTACTCGCGGGTTGTCAAGGGGTCTTTTCCGAGGGTCGCGCCCGGCAGGTAGGGTTCCCGGGTACGAGCGACCACCACTTGCGCCGGCGGCACGGCAGCCGGGCGGCGCGAACGCGACGGGGGAGTTGACCACCGTGACGACCGCCGGCAACAACGGAGTGCCCGAGAGCCCGGAGGGCGGTGCCCCGCAGGACGACGATCCCTTCGGCTACCTCTACCGTCCGGCCGAAGGCGCCTCCGCGCAGCCGGCCGAGCCCCAGCAGGGCGTTCCGCGCACGTCGTACAACCGCCCGATGGAGGTCGGCCGCGCCCAGTACGGGCAGCAGGCGCGCCCGCAGCAGCCGTACCCGCCGCAGCAGCAGCCGTACCCGCAGGGCGGGCAGGGCGGCCAGCCGTACGGGCAGCAGCCCGAGCACGGCGGCGCGATGCCCCCCACCCAGCAGACCCGCTACGCCGAGCACTCCCGCCCGCAGCCGGGCGAGGAGCGGCCGAGCGGCGGCCGGGGCAAGGGTGCGGTGATCGGCGCGGTGGCGGTGGTCGCGGCCATCGCGATCGGCGCGGGCATAGCGCTGTCCACCGGGGACCCGGACGACAAGAAGGCCAAGGGCGGCACCTCCAGCGCCGCGCCGGTCGTCCCGAGCTCCGGGTCGGGCAGCCCCTCGGCCTCGGCCTCCGCCACCTCCTCGGCGAGTGCCACCGCGGCCGGGCCGGGCACCTACGACGCCACCCAGCTGCAGGGCCAGAACGCGCCGTCCGGGAACACCGTCAAGGGCGCCAAGTCGGCGGACGGCGGCTACCTGACGCTCCAGCCGGGCGGCTCGGTCACCTGGGCGGGCGAGGTGTCGGCGGCCGGCACCTACAAGCTCACGGTGCACTTCAACAACCCCGCGACCGACGTGAAGGCCGCGGCGACGGTGAACGGCAAGGACTGGCCGAGCGGTCTGACCTTCAAGAACTACTCGCCGGGCAAGGACGCCGCCGCGTCCTGGTACACGACCTTCATACTCCCGCAGCTGCAGGCCGGTCCGAACACGATCACCATCTCGGGGCCCTCGGGCGGGACGGTGCTGATCGACCAGGTGGTCCTGGAGGCCGCCTGACCTTCTGCGGCCGGGCTTCGGCCCCGCACGCACCGCGGCCGCCCGTTCCCCTGTCGGGGGCGGGCGGCCGCGGTGCGTTGCCCGGACGACCGGATGGTCGGGGCCGGCGGCCGGGCGGTCCAGGGCCCGGCCGTCAGCGGCTCGGGCGGTCGGGCGGTCGACGGTTCAGGCGGGCTTCACCGCGGCGAACCGGTCGCGGCCGGTGATCCACCGGCCGCGGCGGACGACGGCGACCAGGTCGTAGCTGTCGGAGTCGAGGACGACGAGGTCGGCGTTCTTGCCGGTCTCCAGCGAGCCGACCGAGTCGGCGAGGCCGAGCAGGCGGGCCGGGACGGCGCAGAGCGACTCCACCGCCTGGTCCGGCGTCAGGCCGTTGACCGTCACCGAGCGCTTGAACGCCACGTCCAGGGTGAGCGTGGAGCCGGCGATCGCACCGCCCTCCACCAGGCGCGCGACGCCGGCCTTGACCTCGACCTGGAGGGGGCCGAGGGGGTAGAGGCCGTCGCCCATGCCGGCGGCGCCCATGGCGTCGGTGATCAGGGCGACCCGGGAGGCGCCGGCGGTGCCGTAGGCGAGGTCGAGGACGGAGGGGTGGAGGTGGATGCCGTCGTTGATGAGCTCGACGGTGACCCGCTCGTCCTCCAGCAGGGCCACGATCGGGCCGGGGGCGCGGTGGGCGATGCCGGGCATGGCGTTGAAGAGGTGGGTGGCGACGGTGGCGCCGGCCTCGATGGCCTCGAGGGTCTTGGCGTAGTCGGAGTCGGTGTGGCCGACGGCGGCGATCACGCCGAGGTCGGCGAGCATCCGCACGGAGTCCAGGCCGCCGGGCAGCTCGGGGGCGAGGGTGACCATCTTGGCGTGGCCGCGGGCGGCGTCGACGAGCTTGCGCACCAGGGCCGGGTCGGGGTCGCGCAGCAGGTCGGGGCGGTGGGCGCCGCAGCGGCCCGGGGAGATGAAGGGGCCCTCGAAGTGGATGCCGGCCAGGGTGCCGTCCTCGACGAGCTCGGACAGGACGGCGGCCTGCCGGGCGACCTCGTCGATCTCGCCGGTGACGGTGGAGGCGATGGTGGTGGTGGTGCCGTGTTCGAGGTGGGTGCGGGCGGCCTTGAGGGCCTCCTCGGCGATCCCGGAGGCGTAGGAGGCGCCGCCGCCGCCGTGCACGTGCAGGTCGACGAAGCCGGGGACGACGGTGTATCCGGTGAGGTCGAGGTCGCCGGGCTCGTTCGGGCCGCCGAGGGCGGTGATCCGCTCGCCCTCGATGGTGATCCGGCCGCCGTCGACGGTGCCGCCGGGCAGGACCAGGCGGGCGCCGGCCAGTGCAGTTCGGTCCGCGGTCACGCGGTCACCTCCATGGAGAGCAGATCCCAGGCGAGCAGGCCGGCGCCCAGGGACGCGGCGGTGTCTTTGAGCATGGCGGGCACGACCTCGGGGGGCATCTGGAAGGTCAGCCGCTCGGAGACCGCCGCCCGCAGGGGCGTGAAGAGGGTGTCGCCGGCCTCGGCCAGCCCGCCGCCGACGATCACCGTGGACGGGTCGAGCAGGCTCTGGGCCAGCACGATCCCGTCGGCGAGGGCGTCCACCGCGTGCTGCCAGACCGCGACCGCGCGGGGGTCCCCGGCGTCCACCGCGACGGCGCAGGATGCCGCGTCGGCGTCGGGGTCCCCGCTGGCCGCGGCCCAGGCCCGGGAGACGGCGGAGGCGGAGGCCAGGGTCTCCAGACAGCCCCGGGCGCCGCAGCCGCACTGCGGTCCGCCGGGGCGGACCACCACATGGCCGATCTCGCCGCCGTAGCCGTGGGCACCGGCCTCGATCCGGTCACCGATGCCGATGGCGCCGGCGATGCCGGTGCCCAGCGCGATGAACAGGAAGCGCTCGACTCCCCGACCGGCGCCGAGGCGGCCCTCGGCGAGACCGCCCGAGCGCACGTCGTGGCCGAGCGCGACCGGGATCGGGGCACCGCCCGGCCCGGCCAGGCGCTCGCCCAGCAGCCTGCGCAGCGGGAGGTCCCGCCAGCCGAGGTTGGCGGAGAAGACCGCGATGCCGTTCTTCTCGTCGATCGTCCCCGGGACGGCGACGCCCGCCGCCAGCGGGGCGGCGCCGAAACGGCTGAGGCCCTCGTCCGCCAGATCGGCGGCGAAGTCGAGGATGGCGGCGACGACGGCATCCGTGCCGTGCTCCCGCCCGGTCGGTCGGCGTGCTTCGAACAGCACGGAGCCGTCCTGGGCGAGCAGCGCGGCCTTCATGCCGGTGCCGCCTACATCGAGTGCGATGACGTGCTTCACGGAGGACAGTTTCCCTTGGTCGGGTCGGAGAGGTCTAGTCCAGTTGTCGGATTGGTCTGGTCCAAAGTAGGTGAGCTTTGTCGCATAACCATGTGGTGTGCGGCACTTTGCGAGGCTCCTCGCGGCTCGCGGCCATTGCGCATCGTGCAATGACCTCCGCACTTCGATAACTACCCGGCGCGTACCGCCCACAGGTGTGGACCACTGTGCAATGCGTTTGGGAGTGTTGCCGCCTCCCCCCTGCCGGATTCCCCCGCCGGCTGCTTTTCCCTCCTCTCCCCCCGAAGGCGGTACCCGCGTTGAACCGACGCGCCCAGGCCCCCACCCGGCTGCTCGGCACCGCGCTGGCCGGAGCGCTGCTGCTCACCGGCTGCGGCGGCCAGGACGACGGCACGGTCACCCTCAAGCTGGTGGCGGCCGACTACGGCGAGAGCCCGGAGACCAGCTCCAAGCTGTACTGGGACGACGTCGCCCGGCGCTTCGAGGCCGCCAACCCCGGGATCCGGATCGACGTCGAGGTCACGAGCTGGACCGACATCGGCAAGCGGGTCGACGACCTGGTCGGCAGCGGGAAGTCGCCCGACCTGCTGCAGACCGGCGGGTTCGCCGACCAGGCCGCCGCGGAACGCCTCTACCCCGCCGCGGACGTGCTCTCGCTGGAGACCCAGGCCAACATCATGGAGTCGTTCTCGCACGCCGGGCAGGTGCTCGGCACGCAGTTCGGCATCCCGTTCGTCTCCTCCTCGCGGGTGCTGTTCTACAACAAGGCGATCTTCCAGAAGGCCGGGATCACCCAGCCGCCGGCCACCTGGAACGAGCTCAAGCAGGCCGCCGAGAAGATCAAGGCGAAGGTCCCCGGGGTCACCCCGTACGGGCTGCCGCTCGGTCCGGAGGAGGCGCCGGCGGAGTCGATGCTCTGGACCCTGAGCGGGGGCGGCAGCCTCTCCGACGACGTCGGCAACTACACCATCGACAGCCCGCAGAACCAGGCCACCTTCGGGTGGCTGCGCAGCAACCTGGTCTCCACCGGCCTGACCTATCCCGACCCGGGCAAGATGAACCGCACGCCGGTGTTCACCGACTTCGCGGCGGGCAAGGTGGCGATGCTGAACGGGCACCCGACGCTGCTGCGGATGGCCTCCGCCGGGAAGATCGACTTCGGGACGGCGGCGATCCCGCGCAAGGACGGGCTCGCCAGGACCGGGAGCCTCGGGGTGGCCGACTGGATGATGGCGTTCAAGGCCAACGGGCACAAGAACGAGATCAAGAAGTTCCTGTCCTTCGTCTACACCAAGGACAACCAGCTGAAGTTCGACGAGACCTACAACCTGCTGCCGGTCACCCAGGACGCCTTCACCGCGATGACCTCGGACGGCAGGCACGACGACCTGAAGCAGTTCGCCGCGGGGCTCACCAACGCGAGCTTCTACCCGTTCGGGGACCCGGCGTGGGCGGACGTCAGCAACCGGATCAAGGCGGGGATCGGCGGGGCCGTCACGGGCGACGCCAAGCAGGTGCTGGAGGGGCTGCAGCAGGCCGCGGTGAAGGAGACGGCCCGGGTCCGCAAGTGAACCCGGGCCGTGGGGGGCCGTCTGTGTGTGGGGGGCTCAGGCGAGGGTGATCGCGTAGGCCTTGCGGAGGGTCTCGTGGACGGTCCAGGTGGTGTGGTCACCGGCCCGCAGGACGGCGCAGTCACCGGGGCCGACCTCCAGGGTCGGGCCGCCGTCGACCTCGATGGTGGCCCGGCCGCTGAGCACCACGAACAGCTCGTCGGCCTCGACGTCGGTGACCACGCCCGGGGTGATCTGCCAGATGCCGCGCAGCTGGCGGCCGTCGGGGGACTCCCAGAGCACCCGGCCGGAGACCTCGGGGGTGCCGGAGACGATCTGGGCCGGGTCGAGCGGGTCGGGTTCGAGGTCGGCGGTGGGGATGTGCACGGCGAAGCTGTCGGTCATACCGTCGACGCTAGCCCGGCGGCCGGTGGCGTGGAGGGCGCAGAGTGTGTCCGAGCCGGGGGCGAGAATGACACTCCGTAGTGGACGGAGGCGGGTCGGGCATGGGTGAGCTGAGCGAGCGGGATCTGGCGGTGCTGGAGCTGGAGGGGCGCCAGTGGCGCACCGCGGGGGCGAAGGAGCGGGCGATCCGGGAGGAGCTGGGACTCTCCGGTACGCGGTACTACCAGCTGCTGAACGCGCTGCTGGACCGGCCGGAGGCGCTGGCGCACGCACCGGTGCTGGTGAACCGGCTGCGGCGGGTGCGGGAGGCCCGGCGGGCGGCCAGATAGGCCGGATGGGACACAGGAGACGGGACACCTGACGCGGCACTAGCCGCCGGGAGACGTGGGTAGGGTCCGGACATGGGCCTTGAGGACGTGTCGCTGCCGAGGACGGATGCCGGGCGCGCGGGGCTGGAGGCGGTGCTCGCCTCGCCCCGGGACGCGGTGGTCGCGCTGGACTTCGACGGGACGCTGGCGCCGATCGTGGCCGATCCGAGCCTGGCGCGGGCGCATCCGGGGGTGGCGCGGGCGCTGCGCGGGCTCGCCCCGCACATCGGGTCGATCGTCGTCGTGACCGGGCGGCCGGCGGCGCTGGCCGTGGAGTACGGCGGGTTCGGCGCGGTCGGGGGCGTGGTGGTGCTCGGGCACTACGGCGCCGAGCGCTGGGAGGCGGGCGAGGTCACGGCGCCACCGGTGCACCCGGGGGTGGCGGCGGTCCGCGAGGTGCTGCCGGGCGTGCTGACCGGGGCCGGGGCGCCGGACGGGACGTGGGTGGAGGACAAGGGGCGCTCGCTCGCGGTGCACACCCGGCGGACGGAGGCGCCGCAGGAGGCGTTCGAGCTGCTGCGTGCGCCGGTGGAGGCGCTGGCCGCCGGGCACGGGCTGGTGGTGGAGCCGGGCCGGCTGGTGCTGGAGCTGCGGCCGCCGGGGGTGGACAAGGGGGCCGCGCTGACCGGCTTCCTGCGGGAGCGGGGGGCCCGGGCGGTGCTGTACGCCGGGGACGACCTGGGGGACGTGCCCGCCTTCGCGGCGGTGGAGAAGCTGCGCGGGGAGGGCCTGGCCGGGCTGCTGGTGTGCAGCGGGACGGTGGACGGCGACGCGCCCGTGCGGGAGCTCGCCGACCGGGCCGACCTGGTGGTCGCGGGCCCGGCCGGCGTGGTGGGGCTGCTGACGGCCCTGGGGGAGGAGCTCAGCCGAGGGCGTTGAGCTGGTCCAGGAACCACTGCTGGGGCGGCAGGGCGGTCGCGGCGGCGGCCAGCCGCTTGGTGCGCTCGGCGCGTTCGCCGGCGGGCATGGTGAGCGCCGTGTGCAGGGCCTCGGCGGTGGCGATGACGTCGTACGGGTTGACGGTGACGGCGTCGTCGGCGAGCTCCGCGTGGGCGCCGGCCTCGCGCGACAGGACGAGGGCGCAGCCCTGGTCGGAGACCACCGGGACCTCCTTGGCGACCAGGTTCATGCCGTCCCGGATCGGGTTGACGAGGGCCACGTCGGCCATCCGGTAGGCGGCCAGCGACCGCGGGAAGTCGTCGTCGAGGTGCACGATCAGCGGCTGCCAGGCGGGCGTGGCGAACTCGGCGTTGATCTCCTCGGCGAGCCGCCGGACCTCGGCGGTGTAGGCCCGGTACTCGGCCAGGTCGGTGCGGGAGGGGTAGGCGAAGGCGATGTGGACGACCTTGTCCCGCCAGTCGGGACGGGTGCGCAGCAGGTGCCGGTAGGCCTGGAAGCCGCGGACGATGTTCTTGCTCAGCTCGGTGCGGTCGACCCGGACGACGGTGCGGCGCCCGCCGACGGCCTCGCGCAGGGTGGCCAGGCGTTCGTCGACGTCCGGGCGGTGGGACCGCTCGCGCAGGAAGTCGGCGTCGGCGCCGAGCGCGTGCACGCCGAGCCGGGTGGTGCGGCCGGTGGCGGCGCCCCCGGCCGGGGGGAGGGTGACGGTGAGGGCGTCCCGGTCGACGGTGGCGCCGAGCTGGTCCGCGCAGCACTCGGCGAAGGCCAGCGCCCAGCGGCGGGTGAGGAAGCCGGCCCGGTCGGCGCCGAGGATGCCGGTCAGGACGGCCTCGGCGACGTCGTCGGGCAGCAGCCGGAAGTACTCGGGCGGGGCCCACGGGGTGTGCGAGAAGTGGCCGATCCGCAGGTCGGGGCGGAGCGTGCGGAGCAGTCCGGGGACGAGCGAGAGGTGGTAGTCCTGGACGAGGACGGCCGCGCCCGGGGCGGCCTCGGCGGCCAGCGCCTCGGCGAAGGCGGTGTTGTACGCCCGGTAGGCCTGCCACTCGGTGCGGAAGCCGGCGTCGAAGGCGGGGGCGGTGGGGGTGGCGTAGAGCAGGTGGTGGACGAACCAGAGGGTGGAGTTGGCGACGCCGTTGTAGGCGCGGGCGAAGGTCTCCGGGTCGATGTCCAGCATCCGGACGGCCTGGCCGCCGACGTCGTGGCCGGCGAGGTCGAGGCGTCCGTCGGGGGCCTGCCGGGCCGCCCGGCGGTCCGCCTCGCCCAGTGCGGCGCAGACCCAGACGGCGCTGGGGTCGTCGATGGCGGAGAGCCCGGAGACCAGGCCGCCGCCGCCCCGGCGGAGGGTCAGTGTGCCGTCGTCCGCGGCGCTGAACGACACCGGCCCCCGGTTGGACGCCACCAGGACGGGGGCGGTGCCGGTCGGACTCGAACGTTCGGTCGTGAGATCGCCCATGGTTGGTACGTTGCCGTGGCTCCGGGCCCGCAAACCCCTCAGCGGGGGAGGTGGCGGTTCACGTACTCGGGGACGGTGTGCATCGGGGGGCGCTCGACGGCGGTGACCGGGTGCGTGTGGGCGGTGAACGCGCGGGTGTCCGGGTCGCGGGTGAACTGGGTGAGCCACGGGTGCAGCAGGTCGGCGGAGGCCTTGAGCCGGTGGGCGCGGTCGAGCCGTTCGAGGGCGGTGCGGTAGATGGTGGCGGCCATCCGGCCGAGCGCCTGGCCGTCCTGGTGGCGGTGGTGTCGCACGCCGACGTCCACCTGGGCGAGGGCGTCGAGGCCGGCCGTCTCCAGGGCGTCGACCAGCAGGCCCAGCTCGACGCCGTAGCCGGTGGGGAAGGGCAGCCGTTCGAGCAGCGAACGGCGGGCCGCGTACTCGCCGCCGAGCGGCTGGACGAAGCCGGCGAGTTCCGGCCAGTGCAGGTTGAGCAGCGGGCGGGCGACGAGCTCGGTGACCCGGCCGCCGCCGGCCGGCACGATCGCGCCGTCGGTCTCCAGCGGGCGGTCGTACATGGCCTTGACCAGCTGGATCCCGGGTTCGGTGAGCAGCGGGCCGACGATGCCGGAGACGAAGGCGGGGTCGAACTCGCGCAGGTCGGCGTCCACGAAGCAGACGATCTCGCCGCTGGTGGCCAGCAGCGAGCGCCAGAGCACCTCGCCCTTGCCGGGGGCGGCGGGCAGCCTCGGCAGGATGTCGTCGCGGTGGACCACCCGGGCCCCGGCCGCGGCGGCCGCGGCGGCGGTGTCGTCCGCGGAGCCGGAGTCGACGACCACGAGCTCGTCGACCAGGGGCAGGCGCTCCATCAGCTCGCGGCGGATGGTCCGGACGATGTCGCCGACGGTGGCCTCCTCGTCCAGGGCCGGCAGCACCACGCTGACGGTGCCGGCCCGGCCCGCCGCCCGCTTGGCGTCCAGCAGGGTGCGCACCGGGCGGTCGGCCGCGCTCCACGAACGGCGGCGCAGCCAGGACGCGGCCTCCGGTAGCAGCGCGGGGATCGGTTCGGCGGGCACGGGCGCACTCCTCGGCTGAGCGGGTGGGACGGGTCATCTCGCGTGGCGGACGGTCCCGTTCAGGCTTGACGCCTTCGGATACAGTCTTCGTACAGCGGTCGGACCTTCGCACGCCGGGGTCACCGCTGAGCAAGACCAACAACTTCACAGAGCTCATCCAGAGGGACTGAGGGAACGGCCCGTTGACGTCCCGGCAACCTTCTCGCGCGGCTGTTCGACAGGCCCCGGCGGGACAGGTGCCAATTCCGGCCTGTGGCGCGCCCGCGTCACGGGGAAGATGAGGAGAGAGGCCTCCGCCATCATGGCTATCGACACCGTTGCACCCGCTCCCGCGTCCGTTGACCTCGGCCCCGCCGCCGCCCTGTCCTGTCGGGAGTGTGGCACCCGGTTCCCGCTCGGTCCGAGCTTCGCCTGTGTGGAGTGTTTCGGGCCGCTGGAGATCGCCTACGACTTCGGCAGCGAGGGCGCCGAGGAGCTGCGCAAGCGGATCGAGGCCGGACCGGCGTCGATCTGGCGCTACGCCCCGCTGCTGCCGGTGCCGGCCGACGTGGCCGGGAAGCCGAACCTCAACCCGGGGTGGACCCCGCTGGTGAAGGCGGACAACCTGGGCCGCGAGCTCGGTTTCACCGCCCAGCTGCACATCAAGGACGACTCGGGCAACCCGACGCACTCGTTCAAGGACCGCGTGGTGGCCTGTGCCATCGAGGCCGCGCGGGCGTTCGGCTTCACCACCCTGTCCTGCTCGTCGACCGGCAACCTGGCCGGTGCGGTGGGCGCGGCGGCGGCCCGGGCCGGGTTCAAGTCCTGCGTGTTCATCCCGCACGACCTGGAGCAGGGCAAGGTCGTGATGGCCGGTGTCTACGGCGGCGAGCTGGTCGGCATCGAGGGCAACTACGACGACGTGAACCGCTTCTGCTCGGAGCTGATCGGGGACCCGGCCGGCGAGGGCTGGGGCTTCGTCAACGTCAACCTGCGCCCGTACTACGGCGAGGGCTCCAAGACGCTGGCGTACGAGATCTGCGAGCAGCTCGGCTGGCGGCTGCCGGAGCAGATCGTCATCCCGATCGCCTCGGGGTCGCAGCTGACGAAGATCGACAAGGGCCTGCAGGAGCTGATCAGGCTCGGCCTGGTCGAGGACCGGCCGTACCGGATCTTCGGCGCCCAGGCGGCGGGCTGCTCCCCGGTGTCGGCGGCCTTCAAGGCCGGCCACGACGTGATCCGCCCGGTCAAGCCGGACACCATCGCCAAGTCGCTGGCGATCGGCAACCCGGCCGACGGCCCCTACGTGCTGGACATCGCCCGCCGCACCGGCGGCGCCGTCGAGGACGTCACCGACGCCGAGGTGGTGGCCGCGATCAAGCTGCTGGCCCGCACCGAGGGCGTCTTCGCCGAGACCGCGGGCGGGGTGACCGTCGGCGTGCTGAAGAAGCTGGTCGAGACCGGACAGCTGGACCCGGCCAAGGAGACCGTCGCGATCAACACCGGCGACGGCCTGAAGACCCTGGACGCCGTCTCCGACGCCGGCATGACCGCCGTGATCCGCCCGACGCTGGCGTCGTTCCGCGACGCCGGCCTCGCGTCCGCCTGACCCACCCGCAGCAAGGAGAAGCCCCCATGAGCGCCACCGTCCGCATCCCGACCATCCTGCGCACCTACACCGGCGGCGTCGCCGAGGTGACCGCCGAGGGCGCCACCCTGGGTGAGGTCATCGCCGACCTGGAGAAGAACCACGCGGGCATCGCCGCCCGCATCCTGGACGACGCCGGCAAGCTGCGCCGTTTCGTCAACGTCTACGTCAACGACGACGACGTGCGCTTCGCGGAGGGCCTGGCCACCGAGATCAAGGACGGCGCCGGCATCTCGATCATCCCCGCGGTGGCCGGCGGCTGCTGAGCCGCTCCTTCTTCGACCAGCCGTTCGCGCGTACGGAATTCCGCTTCCCGTACGCGCGGGCGGCTGGTCGCATTCCGGCCGGAATATTTCCCGGTCAAGTCGGAGTAGAGTGTGGCTCAGCCGGGAACAGGGCTCCCCCTCCCCCTTTCACCGGCAGTCGAATCCGTCCGCGCCCGTACCGCCGGTGTCTGTCCGGCCGCTGAGACCGGCGCCGGGGCCGCGACGTCGAAACATGTCAGGCAGATGTCAGAATTCTTCAGGGGATTTGGGCAATTCGTCCGCTATGTCCGGCGTGGAATGCGGAATTTCTCCCGCTTTCGCCCGTCCTGTCCCCTGACACCCCTAGGGAATTCCCAGCGGTGGGCTCTGTTGCAGAGGGCTTCGGTCCGGATACATTCAGCCGCGGTCGACGCAATCGCCCGTTCATCGGATGCCTCCGATGGGCTCGGCGGGGGATTGCGGCGTGCACGGCTGTGCCCAGGGGGGGTTCCCCGGGCCGGCCTCAACCAGACCCGGGCCCGCAGACCTGCGGGCGCGTGAAGGGCCAGCACAGCACTAGGGGAGTTCGGAATGGCTCAGGGCACCGTCAAGTGGTTCAACGCGGAGAAGGGCTACGGCTTCATCGCGGTCGACGGTGGTGCGGACGTCTTCGTCCACTACAGCGCGATCCAGATGGACGGCTACCGCACCCTTGAGGAGGGCCAGCGGGTCGAGTTCGAGATCTCTCAGGGGCAGAAGGGCCCGCAGGCGGACATGGTCCGCGCGGCGGTCTGACCTTTCCGGTCCCAGGAGTTCGGCTCGGCCCATCGGCTGGTGCACCTCTTGCTTCGCTGCGGGCCCGTACGACACGTCGTACGGGCCCGCAGTCATGTCCGGATCCGGTGGCCCGGGGTGGCCGGTGCGGCTCGCGGGTTGGCGATTGGGCTTGCACTCGCCTACCCGGAGTGCTAATCATTGGCGTTAGCACTCACAGCGTGAGAGTGACAGCGGACCGGGTCGGTGAGGCCCCCGGGAGCGGTAGGGGAAAGGACCCCCGCACACCAGGGCCGTCCGTCGCGGGCACCCCTTGGTCCGAGCAGTCGACCGTGTCCCGGAGGACCACTTCTGATGGCCAAGATCATCGCCTTTGATGAGGAAGCTCGCCGCGGCCTTGAGCGTGGCATGAACCAGCTCGCCGACGCAGTGAAGGTCACGCTCGGCCCCAAGGGTCGCAACGTCGTGCTGGAGAAGAAGTGGGGCGCTCCCACGATCACCAACGACGGTGTCTCCATCGCCAAGGAGATCGAGCTCGAGGACCCGTACGAGAAGATCGGTGCCGAGCTCGTCAAGGAGGTCGCCAAGAAGACCGACGACGTCGCGGGTGACGGCACCACCACCGCCACCGTGCTGGCCCAGGCGCTCGTTCGCGAGGGTCTGCGCAACGTCGCGGCCGGCGCCAACCCGATGGCCCTGAAGCGCGGTATCGAGAAGGCCGTCGCGGCCGTCTCGGACCAGCTGCTCGCGCAGGCCCAGGAGGTGACGACGAAGGAGCAGATCGCCTCCACCGCGTCCATCTCCGCCGCCGACACCCAGATCGGCGAGCTCATCGCCGAGGCGATGGACAAGGTCGGCAAGGAAGGCGTCATCACCGTCGAGGAGAGCAACACCTTCGGTCTGGAGCTTGAGCTCACCGAGGGCATGCGCTTCGACAAGGGCTACATCTCGGCCTACTTCGCCACCGACCTGGAGCGGATGGAGGCGTCCTTCGAGGACCCGTACATCCTGATCGCCAACTCCAAGATCGGCTCGGTCAAGGACCTGCTCCCGCTGCTGGAGAAGGTCATGCAGAGCGGCAAGCCGCTCGTCATCATCGCCGAGGACGTCGAGGGCGAGGCCCTGTCGACCCTGGTCGTGAACAAGATCCGCGGCACCTTCAAGTCCGTCGCCGTCAAGGCCCCGGGCTTCGGTGACCGCCGCAAGGCCATGCTCGGCGACATCGCCATCCTCACCGGTGGCACCGTGATCTCCGAGGAGGTCGGCCTCAAGCTGGAGAACGCCGGCGTCGACCTGCTGGGCACCGCCCGCAAGGTGGTCATCACCAAGGACGAGACCACCATCGTCGACGGTGGCGGCGACAGCGACCAGGTCGCCGGCCGCGTGAACCAGATCCGTGCCGAGATCGAGAACAGCGACTCGGACTACGACCGCGAGAAGCTCCAGGAGCGCCTCGCCAAGCTGGCCGGCGGCGTGGCCGTCATCAAGGCCGGCGCGGCCACCGAGGTGGAGCTCAAGGAGCGCAAGCACCGCATCGAGGACGCCGTCCGCAACGCGAAGGCCGCCGTCGAGGAGGGCATCGTCGCCGGTGGTGGCGTCGCGCTGCTGCAGGCCGGTGTCGCGTTCGACAAGCTGGAGCTGGAGGGCGACGAGGCCACCGGTGCCAACATCGTCAAGGTCGCGCTGGAGGCCCCGATCAAGCAGATCGCGACCAACGCCGGCCTCGAGGGTGGCGTCGTGGTGGAGAAGGTGCGCAACCTCCCCGCCGGTCACGGCCTGAACGCCGCCACCAACGAGTACGTCGACCTGGTCGCCGCGGGCATCATCGACCCGGCCAAGGTCACGCGCTCCGCGCTGCAGAACGCCGCCTCCATCGCGGCGCTCTTCCTCACCACCGAGGCCGTCATCGCCGACAAGCCGGAGAAGGCCTCCGCGGCCGCCGGCGGCGGCATGCCGGGCGGTGACATGGACTTCTGATCCCCTCGCGGATCGGACGGTCTTCGTTCGCACGGGCGGTTCCCTTCGGGGGGCCGCCCGTGCGGCGTTTCCCGGGGGCCGCCGGGTGGGCGCCCGGGTGGGCCTTCGGGCTCCGGGCGGTGTCCGGGCCGGGCTTTGGGACAATGGGCGGATGGCTGCTACCGCTGACGACATCGAGACCGCCCTGCACAGCGCGCGGGCGCTGATCCTCGCCGACCTGACCGCCCGGGACGTGGCGGACGCCGCCGTGGTGTCGCTGGTGGAACAGGCCGTGACGCACCGGCGCTGGTGGCTGGAGCAGTGGCCGGACGGCACCGAGTACGTCCTCGGGCTGGTCGCCCAGGACGTCCAGGACGCGCTGCTGGAGGCGTACGGCCGCTGGCCGCTGTGCACCGGGTGCGCCTCCGACGGGGACCCGCACGCACTGAGCGTCGAGCCCGAGCTGGGGCCGGAGCCGCACTGGGTCTGCGGCAAGGAGGGCGCGGTGGTGGCGCCCGTCGGAGGGCTGTCCTGATCCGGTGACCCCGCCGCCCGGCCCGCGGCGGCGGGCGGACGGCGGGCGGACGGCTACGGTTCGAGCCGGCCGAGCTCGGCCGCCAGGTTGGCGCGGGCGGGGGCGTCGAAGCGCTCGCGGGCGACGGGGGTGCGGTACAGCGCGGGGAGCGCGAGCAGCCGGCGCAGGATCTCGGCGCGCCCGGCGCGGAAGTCGGGTTCCGGGACGAAGGCGTACTCCTCGCGGACGGCGGCGGCATAGGCCGCGTACTCCTCCGGGAGGCCGCCGAGGACCGCCAGGTCCGCGTCGCAGAGCACCTCGCCGTCGCGGTCGCCCGGCTCGGGGCGGTGGGTGACGGTGAGCCGGACCAGCCGCTCGACCCCGGCCACCCGGGCGGCGGGCAGACCGGCCTCGGTGAGCGCCCGGACGGCCAGGGCGGCGCTGCGCTCCTCGTTCTCCGAGCGGTCGGGCCGGTAGACCGCGTCGTGGAACCAGGCGGCCAGCCGGACGGTGTCCGGGTCGTCGGCGTGCCCGGCCAGCGTGTCCACGTGGGCGAGCACCGCCCGCAGGTGCGCGACGGTGTGGTACCGGCGCTGCGGCTCGGCCCAGCGGCGCAGCAGTTCGCGCCCGGCCGGCTCGGGGTCGGCGTTCGCCCCGCAGCGCAGGAGCAGGGCGGCCCAGGCGGCGAGCAGGTCGGTCGGAGGCCCGGTCGGCAGGTCGGCCGGCGGCCCGGTCGGCGGGTCGGTCGGCAGGTCGGCCGGAGGGGCTGCGAGGTCCCCTGGGGCGTCGGCGGGTGCGTCCGGCGTGTTCGGCATGGCCACATTCTGGCGGTTCCCCGGGGTCGATCGGAGGGTTCCACTGGACCTATAGGTAGGTTGACGATATATGTAGTCGTATGACAGAACGCTCCATGCAGGAGCCCACGCTGCTTCTGCTCACCGCACTGGCCGACGCGCCCAGACATGGCTACGCCCTGATCCAGGAGGTCGCCGCGATCTCCGACGGCCGGGTCACCATGCGGACCGGCACGCTCTACGGCGCTCTCGACCGGCTGCTCCAGCAGGGTCTGATCGAGGTCGCGGCCGAGGAGGTGGTCGACGGCCGGGCCCGGCGCTCCTACGCGCTGACCGTCGCCGGCCGGGCCGCGCTGGCCACCGAGGCGGAGCGCCTGCGGGCCGTCGCCACCGAGGCGGAGCGCCGCCTCGCCGTTATCCGCCCGAGGGTCAGGGGAACCTTGGCATGACTACACCCACCATCTCCACGCCGACCGTCTCGATACCGGCCGCGGCCCTGCGTGCCGTGCTCCAGGTCTACCCGGCCCGCTACCGCCGCGAGCGCGGCGACGAGCTGGCCGCGGTCTTCTTCGACACCACGGCCGAGGCGGGCCGGCCCGCGATCGCCCGGGAGATGCTCGACCTCGCCGCGTACGGCCTGCGGGTGCGTACCGGCATCACCGCCTTCTCCACGCGCGGCCGGGTGCTGGCGCTGGCCGCGCCGCTGATCGCCGGGGCGCTCGCGGGCCTCGGGCTGTTCCCCTGGGTCACCGACTCGGAGGGCGTCGCCCGGCGGCTGGAGAGCACCTCGTCGAGCCTGGTGCACCTGACCGTCTTCGCCCAGCCGGTGGCGACCATGCTGCTGGCCGTCGCCGCGCTGCTGGGCCGGTGGACGGCCGCGCGGGTCCTCTCGGCCGCGGTGATGGCGGTCGGGCTGATCGGGATGGCGGAGGCGTTCCGGCCGGAGGCGTTCAGCTGGTGGTGGGTGTTCTACACGGGCACCTCGCAGCTGCCCCTCCTGCTCTCCGGTCTGCTGGTGATCGCCGCGCCGCGCGAGCTGCTGAGCGAGCCGGGGCTGCGCACCCGCGTCCTGGTGCTGGCGTCGGCGGTCGGCGGCGGGCTGGTGGTCGCCGCCCAGGGCGGCTACGACACGCACTTCCTGATGAACGGGCCCTGGTCGTCCGTGCTGCTGCTCCTGCCGGCGCTGCTGGTGCTCGCCGTGGTGCGCGGCTGGCTGGTGCCGGCGGCGATCGGCCTGGCGCTGCTGCCGCTGACCGTCGGGTTCAGCCTGTTCAGTCTCTGGGAGGAGGTCGGTGGAATGTGGTACCTGTTGCCGTTGCTCGGCGCCGTGGCGCTGCTGATGATGGCGGTGGCCGTGGTCGGTGGCCGGGGTGTGCGCGGTAGCCGGTCGGTGGCCTGACCGACCGGGTGCCAGGGGGCTCGCCGGGGGCTGTCGGATGTGGCAGGCTGTCTGATATGTCTAGACCAATTTTCGAAGTCATCGCGCTGACGCCCCAGGACGCCCAGGCCGCCGAGTCGGGCGGCGCCGACCGGCTCGAACTGGTCACGGACATGGCCGCCGACGGGCTCACCCCGTCGGTCGAGGACTTCGCCAGGATCCGCGCCGCCGTGGAGATCCCGCTGCGGGTCATGCTGCGCGTCCGGGACGGCTTCGCGCCGGGCGACCTGGACGAGCTGCGGGCCCGCGCCGCCGCGCTGCGGGCGGAGGGCGCCGACGAGTTCGTCTTCGGCTTCCTGGACGCCGACGGCGCGGTCGACCTGGCCGCCACCGGGGCCGTCGCCGAGGCGGTGGCCGGTTGCCGCTGGACCTTCCACCGGGCGGTCGACCACAGTGCGGACCGGGCCGCCGTGCGCGCCGCCGTGGGGGCGCTGCCGGGGCTGGACACCTTCCTCACCTCGGGCGCGGCCGGCGGGGTGGACGCGGGCCGCGAGGTGCTGCTGGCCGAGCTGGCCCGGGCCGGCGAGCCCGGGTACGGGCAGCGGATCCTGATCGGCGGCGGCCTGCGGGCCGAGCACCTCCCGGGGCTGCGGGCGGCCGGGTTCGACGCCTTCCACGTCGGCGGCGCGGTGCGGGTCGACGGATGGCAGTCCCCGGTGGACGCCGCCAAGGTCGCCGAGTGGCGGTCGCTGATCGATGGCTGAGCGTGGAAGCGCCGACGGCTGAGGATCGGCGGCCGCCGGCTCGGTGGGAAGGGGACCGGTGGTATCCGCCGGTCCCCTTCGCACGTCACCGGCCCGCCGGGTGCCGCGGCGCCCGGCGGGATCAGGCGATCAGGCCAGCTGCTCCGGCAGCGGCTCGGCGTGCAGCACCTGCAGCCCGGAGACGGCACGGGTGAGCGCCACGTACAGGCGGCGCAGACCGGTCCGCTCGTCCGGCTCCCCGGCGACCACGGCGGCCGGCTCGTCGAGGACCACGTAGTCGTACTCCAGACCCTTGGCCAGCGAGGCCGGGACGAGGGTCAGCCGGGCCTCGGCGCTGGTCTCGGCGCCGGGGGAGAGGTACGCCAGACCGGCCCGGGTCAGTGCCTCGGCGAACAGCGGGATGCGCGCGTCGGCGGCGATCAGGCCGGTCGAGCCCTCGTTCTCCAGCGCCCGGAGGCAGGCCGCGACCACCGCCTTCGCCATCACGCCGTCCGCGGCATCCGTGAGATCTCCGGCGTCCGCGCCGTTCCCGTCGCTCTCGTCGCCCTCGACGCGCTCGATCGTCAGCGAGCCGGGCGACTCGCGGACCGAGCTCGCCGGGGCCAGCCCGGGCGCGATCGAGGGCAGCAGCCGGGAGGCGTACGCGATGACCTCCTCGGGCACCCGGAAGCCCTTGGTCAGCTCCTCGATGTGGGCGGCGGGCTTGCCCAGGTGGTGCAGGGCCTCCGGCCAGCTCGCGGTGGCCCACGGGGTGGTGCCCTGGGCGAGGTCGCCGAGGACGGTCGCCGAGCCGGTGGTGCAGCGGCGGCCGACCGCGCGGTACTGCATCGGGGAGAGGTCCTGGGCCTCGTCCAGCACCACGTGGCCGAGCGAGGCCGTGCGCTGCACCAGGTCGGTGGCCTCGTCCACCAGGACGGCGTCGGCCTGCGTCCAGCGGGCGGTCCGCACCGAGCGGCCGGGCTTGGGCCAGAGCACCGCCTGCTGCTCCTCGGGGGTGAGGACGCCGTCCGCGCACTGCGCCAGGAACTCCGGGTCGGAGAGCAGCCGGAGCACCAGCTTGGCCGGATCCACCAGCGGCCAGCAGGCCTTGACCGCCGCCTTGACCGCGGCGTTGCGGGCCACCGCGTCCTGCACCCGGTCGTCCGGGGCCTCGCCGCCCTGCTCCATCTTCACCAGCACGGCGTGCGCGATCCGCTGCGGCAGGGCGTCCCTGGCCGCGCCGTAGCGGATGTCGCGGCCCTTCAGCTCCTCGACGATCTCGTCGAGCTCGTACACCGGTACGCGCCAGCGCCGGGAGCCGCGGACCACCACACAGGGCTCGGTGGGCGTGGTGATGCCCGAGCGCACCGCCCGGCGCAGCACCTCGGCCATCCGGGCGTCGCCCTTCAGCCGGGCCGCCTCGGCGGTGTCCTCGCCGCGCACCTCGACGTGCGCCACCAGCTGCTGCACGGTGGCCTGGGCCACCTCCACCTCGCCGAGGGCGGGCAGCACCTGCTCGATGTAGGAGAGGAAGGCGTTGTTCGGGCCGATCACCAGGGTGCCCGTGCGGGCCAGCCGCTCGCGGTGCGCGTACAGCAGGTACGCCACGCGGTGCAGGCCGACGGCGGTCTTCCCGGTGCCGGGGGCGCCCTGGACGCAGACCGTGCCGGTGATGTCGGCGCGGACGATCTCGTCCTGCTCGGGCTGGATGGTGGCGACGATGTCGCGCATCGGGCCTACGCGGGGCTTCTCGATCTCGGCGGCGAGCAGGGCGGAGGAGGTCTCGGTCTCGGCCGGGTCGCTGAGGTGCTCGTCCTCGTAGGCGGTCAGCTCGCCGCCGGTGTAGCCGAAGCGGCGGCGGCGCTCGACGTCCAGCGGCTCGGTGCGGCTGGCGCGGTAGAACGGCTGGGAGACCGGCGCGCGCCAGTCGATCACCATCGGGTCGCCGTCGGCGTCGTGGACGTGCCGCCGGCCGATGTAGAAGCTCTCGCCGCCGGAGCCCTCGGACAGCTCCTGGCTGATCGCGTGCAGGTAGTCGAGGCGGCCGAAGAACAGCGGGGTGTGCGAGAGGTCGGCGAGGGCCGCGATCCGGGCCTCGATCTGCTTCTGGAGGATCACCGCGGTGACCCAGGTGCCGGTCACGTCACGGATGTCGAGCGACTGGACGTCCTCGCGCATCGCACGCAGCGCGGCCCGGGAGGCGGCCAGGTGGTCGCGTTCGCGCTGGAGGGGGTCGGTGGTGGTGGGGGTGGCGGGCACAGCGAACCTTCCCGGCTGCCCCGGTACGGGTGCAGCGGATCGTTGGAGCTCACGGTGAGAACAGCCGACCGGTTGCCGAGCGGTCGGCGCCTCCCCCGGCTGCCTGCGGGACTCAGCAGGTACCACGGGTCGGGAGGGGGCAGACGAACGATCCTAGACCTTGTCCGCCTCGGGGTTCCAGCCCCGCCGCCCGGAGGAGCCCTCGGGGGCCGCCTACACCTGGAGGACGACGAACGTCCTGCCGGATACGGCCTTTGGGGTGATGTGTCCGGCGCATCCGGAACCTACCGTTGAAGACATGAGCACCGTACACATCACGGCGCCGCGAGTGCCGTCCCAGAAGTCCGCCCCCGCCCGCCCCGCCGGGGCCACCGCCGCGGCCGGCCCCGGCCGCCGCCGCAAGCCGCTGGCCAAGGCCGTCCGCAACGTGGGGATCGCCCTCGACACCGCCGCCCGCGTGGTCTTCCTCGGGCGCGACGGCGTCAAGTACTGAGCGTCACCGCCACGGCCGCACGGTGGTGGCGCGGCCGGGCGGCGTCACATGTGTCGCGCCGGAGCGCGTTGCGCCGGAGCGCGTCGGGTCAGAGCGCGTCGGGTCAGAGCACGTCGTCCGCGTCGATGATGCGGTAGGCGTAGCCCTGCTCGGCGAGGAAGCGCTGCCGGTGGGCGGCGAAGTCCTGGTCGACGGTGTCGCGGGCCACCACCGAGTAGAAGTGGGCCGAGTGGCCGTCCGCCTTGGGGCGCAGCACGCGGCCCAGGCGCTGGGCCTCCTCCTGGCGGGAGCCGAAGGTGCCGGAGACCTGGATGGCGACGGTCGCCTCGGGCAGGTCGATGGAGAAGTTGGCGACCTTGGAGACCACCAGGACGCTGATCTCCTTGGTGCGGAAGGCCTCGAAGAGCTTCTCGCGCTGGGCGTTGCTGGTCTCGCCCTTGATCACCGGGGCGTTCAGCACCTCGCCGAGCTCGTCGAGCTGGTCGATGTACTGGCCGATGATCAGGGTCTGGTCCTTCTCGTGCTTCTTGACCAGCGCCTCCACCACCCGCCGCTTGGTCGCGGTGGTGGCGCAGAAGCGGTAGCGCTCCTCGGGCTCGGCGGTCGCGTAGGCGAGCCGCTCGGAGTCGGTGAGGGTGACCCGGACCTCGCAGCAGTCGGCGGGCGCGATGTAGCCCTGCGCCTCGATCTCCTTCCACGGCGCGTCGAAGCGCTTGGGCCCGATGAGCGAGAAGACGTCGCCCTCGCGGCCGTCCTCGCGGACCAGGGTGGCGGTCAGGCCGAGCCGGCGGCGGGCCTGGAGGTCGGCGGTGAACTTGAAGACCGGCGCGGGCAGCAGGTGCACCTCGTCGTAGACCACCAGCCCCCAGTTGCGGGCGTCGAAGAGTTCGAGGTGGGCGTAGACGCCCTTTCGCTTGGTGGTCATCACCTGGTAGGTGGCGATGGTGACCGGGCGGATCTCCTTCTTCGTCCCGCTGTACTCGCCGATCTCCTCCTCGGTGAGGGAGGTGCGCTTGACCAGCTCGTGCTTCCACTGCCGGGCCGAGACGGTGTTGGTGACCAGGATCAGCGTGGTCGACTTGGCCTCGGCCATCGCCGCGGCGCCGACCAGCGTCTTCCCGGCGCCGCAGGGCAGCACCACGACGCCTGATCCGCCGTGCCAGAAGCCCTCGACGGCCTGGGCCTGGTAGGGGCGCAGCTGCCAGCCGTCCTGGTCCAGCTCGATGGGGTGCGCCTCGCCGTCGACGTACCCGGCGAAGTCCTCGGCGGGCCAGCCGAGCTTGAGCAGCACCTGCTTGATCTGGCCGCGCTCGGACGGGTGCACGATGACGGTGTCCGGGTCGACCCGGGTGCCGACCAGCGGCGCGACCTTCTTGGAGCGCAGCACCTCCTCCAGCACCGGGCGGTCGGTGGTGGTGAGCACCAGGCCGTGGACGGGGTGCTTGGTGAGCTTGAGCCGCCCGTAGCGCGCCATGGTGTCGGCCACGTCGACCAGCAGTGCGTGCGGGACGGGGTAGCGGGAGTACTTCACCAGGGCGTCGACCACCTGCTCGGCGTCGTGCCCGGCGGCGCGCGCGTTCCACAGCCCGAGCGGGGTGACCCGGTAGGTGTGCACGTGCTCGGGGGCGCGCTCCAGTTCGGCGAACGGCGCGATGGCGCGGCGGCAGTCGGAGGCCTTGGGGTGGTCGATCTCCAGGAGAAGAGTCTTGTCACTCTGGACGATGAGTGGTCCGTCGTTCACGCGGGGGAGCCCTCCACTGGGTCGGCTGGGTCGGCGGGTTCGACGCAGACCCTCCAGTGTCGCGCATTCCGCGGGGAAGCCGGGCGGCTACTTCCACTCGAAGACGAGGACCTTGCCCGCACCGGTGCCGTCGGTGTCGTACTCGAAGAGGCCCACGGTGTCGTTGAGCTGGACGAACGCCTCGGCGTCGCTGTCGAAGAAGACCGAACCGCGCCAGGACATGGCGCCGCCCGGGCCGGTGAAGCGGCCGATGCCGCTGCCGTGCCAGCTGTACGTCTCGCCGCTCTCGCTCATCCCCACGCCCTGGCCCTCGCCGAACAGCGTGCCGTCGGAGCGCATCTGCGACTCGTAGGTGGCGAACTCCTTGACCCCGACGCCGAGTACGGTGCCGGTCCCCTCGAACGAGACCTCCACCACGGGGTGCAGCCCGTCGGCGGTGGCCAGCACGCGCCGACCGGTCTCCGTGGTGCTCTGCGTCCCTATCCGGTCTCCGAGCATGACGCCTCCTTGCGGGAAACCCCCTGCCTTCCGGACTACGCCGCCCTGCCGGGTGCGTCAACCGCAGGGCGGTGACCGGCGCCGCCGCCGCTCGTTAGAGCAGGGCATGAACAAGTCGAAGCGTGTCCTCACCGCTCTCGCCCTCGCCGGTACCGCCTTCGCCGCCACCGCCTCCTCGGCCACCTCCGCCCACGCCCTCGCGGGCATCGGAGAGGGTGTCGGCGGGCCGCTGGCGGCGCCCGGCTTCCTGCTCGCCGACGTGGTCAGCGGCGGCAGCCTGCCGGTCGGCAAGGGCGAGGTCGGCAGCATGGCCGACCAGGCGATCAAGGAGAAGCTGAAGGAGTCCCAGCAGGGCCACTGAGCGCGAGGTCCGCGGACGGGCCGTCGAGCGGGGCGGTCCGGGACCCCCGGGCGGCCGCGGTCCTACTCCTCCAGTTCGGCCACGCCGGTGATCCGGTGGAGGGCGAAGGTGCGGATCTCGTCGGCGTGGTGGTCGAAGGCGGTGACGAACCCGCCCTCGACCTTGACCGGGTCGATGATGCGCTGGCTGGCGAGGCCCTCGGCGTTGAGGTAGCCGATCCACACCCGCTCGCCGAGCAGGACGGCGGTCTGCAGGGTGGCGAGGGTCTCGGCGGCGGCCGTCCGCGGGACGTGGCGCGGGTCGGGGGTCGGCTCCTTGCGGACGGCGGTGGCGGCCCGGTCGCCGGCCCGGATGGCCTTGATGGCGGCGCCGAGCAGGGTGTCGTCGGGGGTGGGCGGGCCGTCCGGGACGGGGACGGGGGCCGAGCGCGGCGGGGTCCGGTGGCTGTCCGGGCGGGTGATCAGGACGTCGCCCTCGGCGGACTCCGCGGCCGGGGCGAACCCCATGCCGCGCAGGGCGGCGAGCAGCAGGTCGGGCGCGGCCTGGGCGGCGAGGACGGTGGGCGCGAGCAGCCGCAGCCGCAGGTCGACGGAGCGGCGGTCCGCGAGCACCTCGGCGAGCAGGGCCGGGTCGTCGCAGCGCAGGTACGAGGAGGCCGCGCCGACCCGCAGGATGCCGTGGCGGCGGGCGACGTCGTCGATCAGGTAGCTGAGCGGCTGCGGGACGGGTGTGCGGGAGTGCTGCTCCAGGAAGCCCTGCAGGTCGGCGGCGCTGCGGCCGGCGTCGAGGGCGCGGCGGACGGACGTGGGGGTGAACCGGTAGACGGTGGCGCCGCCCTTGGACTCGATGTCGGCGCAGAGGGCGAGCGCCTGGGCGAGCGGGGTGAGCAGCGGGCCGGGGGCGATCGCGGTGAGGTCCGGCTGGAGGATGACGTGGTCCAGCGGCTGCGGCAGCAGCGGGGCGAGCACCTCGGCGGGGTCGGCCTCGCGGGTGAGCAGGGCGCGGGCGGGGGCGGCGAGGGCGCCGCGGCCGGTGACGCCGATCAGCTCGGCCTCGGCGAGGGTCCAGGCGGTGAGGTCGTCGCGCAGCTCGCGGCCCTCGGCGTTGACCGGGCCGCCGCGCAGCGGGCGCTGCCAGCGCAGGGTGGGCAGCAGCTCGTCCGCGGTGGCAGGGGTGCCGGGCGGGAGTTCGGCGAGCAGGGCGAGGGTGGCGCGGCGCACCGACGGGGCCAGCGTACGGTCGAGTTCGGGGCCGAGCGCGGCGCGCGGCCGGCCCTTGCCGTCGGGGCTGCCGGTGAGCGGGGCGACCCGGGTGGCGGTGAGCCAGCAGGAGGCGAGCCGGGCCCAGCGCTCGGCGGTGTCCTGCTGCAGCCAGGTGTCGTACGCGGGGGTCGGGGCCCAGTGCTCGTCGGCCTCGCCGTCGGGGGCCAGCAGGCCCGAGGTGTAGGCGAGTTCGAGCCAGAAGGCGGTCTGCTGCTCGGTGCTTTCGAGGGCCTGTGCGGTGCGCTTGAGGTCGCGGACGCCGAGGCCGCCGGCGCGCAGGGTGGCCGGAGGGGTGAGGCCCCAGAGGTCGAGCAGTTCCTCGACGATCCGGACGGCGGTGTGGGCCTGGCCGGCCGCGGCGCTGTCCACAGCCTGTGGATCGCGCGGCGGCCCGGCCGGGGCGGGCTCGGGCTGGGCGGGCTCGACCAGGCGGTGGGTGCGGCCGCCGCGCAGGTGCAGGGCGAGTTCGCGGGGCAGGACGACGCTGCCGGGGCTGGTGGGCAGCAGCAGGCCGCGGGCCAGCAGCCATTCGACCGGGCTCTGCGCGTCCTCGGCGGTGACCGGGCGGGTGGCGTCCGGGACGGTGCCGGTGGGCGGGCCCCAGACCAGGCGTTCCAGCAGGCGCAGGGCGGGCTCGGGCGCGGTGGCGAGCAGGGCGTCGCAGCGGGCGCGGTCGGTGAGCAGGCCGGTGAGCGCGGCGACGGCGGTGACCGGGTCGGGGGTGGCCGGCAGGCCGGCGGAGGTCAGCAGCTGCTGGAGCCGGGCCGGGGACATGCCGACGGTGGCGTCCGAAAGGGTCGGGCCGAGGCCGGTGCGCCCGGGGTTGGCGGCGGTCGGGGCGAGGGCCTCGCGGACGGCGATGACCAGGCGCAGACCGTTGTCGGGGCCCCAGAGCAGGGCGCGGTCGCGCAGGGTGGTGAGGGCCCGGGGGAGGGCGGCGGCGACGGCGGCGCGGTCGGCGCTGGTGAGCGGGGTGGCGCCGGGGTGCGGCTTGACCTTGGCCGGGCCGGTCAGCAGGGTGCGCACGGTGGCCAGCGGCGCGCCGTCGGGGGCGGCCGCCAGGGCCTCGGCGACCTGCAGGGTGAAGCGGTCGAGGCGTTCCAGGGCGCGCAGTGCGGAGGCCCGGGAGGAGAGCCGGGCGGCGAGCTGGGTGAGGTCGCCGGGCACCGGGTTGAGCAGGTCGGGTCGGGACCGCAGCAGGGTGGCGAGGGCGTCGTCCGGGCGGGTCCGGAGCTCCTCGGCGAGGGTGCGGGGGCCGGCGGGCGCCTTGCCGGTGCGTTGGGGGCCCTGCTGTGTGGTCATTCGACCTAGGTTAGTCGGGCACACCGGCGGTGGGGATCCGTCGGCGGGGCGTCATGCCTGCGGGCGGGCCGGGCTCGCGTGGGCGGCGGCCGGGTGGGTAGCGTCACGATCAGCGGGGACGTGGGCGGGCTCGGGTGAGGCGGGGTGTCGGGTGATGTCGGACGGCGGCGAGTGGTGGCGTAAGCGCGGGCCGTGGAGCGGACCGGCGGGTGGCGGTGCCGTCGGTGGCGGTGCGTCCGGTGGCGGTGGTACGTCTGGCGGGGGTGGCGGGGCTTCCGGCGGGGGCGTCGGCGACGCGGCGGACGAGGACAGCGTGTACGCCTCCGGGGCGCCCGGCGTGCCCGGGATGCCGCCCGTCGCGCCGCCGCCCCGGCCGGCCGCCGACCCGGACGCCCTGCCGCCGCCGCAGCTGTACACCTCGGCGGACACCGGCGGCTGGGACCTGGTGATGCTCAACTTCTCGGACGCGCCGCCGGCTCCCGCGAAGCCGATCCCCGAGCAGCGGGCGGCCGAGGAGGGCGCGCCGGCGGCGGGGGAGGCGGTCGAGGAGGCGCAGGCAGCGGCCGGGGCGGGCGCCTCGAAGCGGCCGGACCGGGCCGGGACGGCTGCGGCGAGGGCTGCGGCGCGGGCGGCGGCCAGGGCGGAGCGCCGGATGGCGCGGGGTGCCCGCCGCCCGTCGCCGCTGCTGCTGCTGTCGGCGGCGGTGCTGGTGGGCGGCGCGGTCACCGGGCAGATCCTGGCGATGCTGGTGGGCTGGGCGCTCGGCTACCTGTCCCGGCAACTGACGGACATCATGCGGAAGTTCGCCATCCTGGGCATCCCGCTGATGACGATGACCGCGACCACCGTCTGGTTCTGGGGCCGGGCCCAGGGCCGTTGGGGCCAGGCGCTGCAGCCTGACCAGCAGGTCGGCCAGGTCGCCTGGTCGGCCGCCCCCGGGGTGCTGAAGGTGTCGGCGGTGCTGTCGGCGGCGTTCCTGTTCGTGGTGGCGATGCGGCGGCGCGTCCCGCAGGAGGGCTGAGCCGGGAGCCGGGCCGGGGGGCTGAGCTGGGGCCGGGCCGGGAGCCGGGGCCCGGCCGGTGGGCGCCCCCGGTCAGCCGTCGGCGATGGACACCAGGTGACGGAAGGTCTCCGCGGCGCCGAGGTGCCCGACGATCCAGGTGGCGACGGTGGCCCGGGTGGCGGTGCCGGCCTTCGGGAGCGGGAGGCCGTAGGACACCCAGGGCGCGGTCGAGGCCGGACCGTCCTTGAGCATCGGGACCCGGACGACCGTCCAGATCGTGTCGGAGTCGGTCAGGACGGCCTCCATCCGGGCGAGGTCGCGGTGGACCTCCCGGTAGAGCCGGTCGACCACCAGCCTGGTGACCACCCGCTGGGCGAGGGGGAGGTGGTCGCTGTCCAGCCCCGCCGAGGACATCGCCACCACGTGCCGCACCCCGCCCGCCCGGGCGGCGGCGACCAGCTCCCGCGCGCCGTCGGAGAAGACGGTGGTGGCCGCCCGGCCGGTCGTGCCGAGCGTGGACACCACCGCGTCCTGCCCGGCCAGCGGCGCGTGCAGGGAGCCGGGCCGCTGGACGTCGGCCTGCGCGGTGAGCGGTGTGCCGTGCTCGAAGTCCGGTAGCCGGGAGGGGGTGCGGGCCACCGCGGTGACGGTGTGCCCGGCGGCCAGGGCGAGGTCGACGACCAGGCGGCCGGTGCGTCCGGCGGCGCCGACGACGGCGAGTTTCATCGGGTTGCTCCTCGGGGTTCGGGTCCGGGTCCGCCCTTGCCAATTCATTCAGACGGACTGTATGACTGAACTCAGTGAACCACAGTCGGACCCGAAGGAGCGATGGCACATGGGAGTTCAGTACCCCGACCTGGCCGGCACGGTCGTCGTGATCACCGGAGGCAGTCGCGGGATCGGCGCGGAGACCGCCCGCGCGTTCGCCCGGCAGGGCGCGGCGGTCGCCGTCCTCGGCCGGGACGAGGAGGCCCTCGCCGCCGTCGCCGCGGAGCTGCGCGCGATCGGCGTCGAGGCGCTCGGCCTGGTCGCCGACTGCACCGACGCCGCCGCGCTCGCCCGGGCCGCCGAGCGGATCGAGGAGGGGCTCGGACCGGTCGGCGTGCTCGCGGCGTTCGTCGGGGGCGACGGCTACCCCGTACCGACCGTCCGGGAGACCGAGGAGCACTGGCGGGCCGTGCTGGACGCCAACCTCAACGCCACCTTCCTGACCGTCCAGGCCTTTCTGCCCGGCCTGCTGAAGCGCGGCGCCGGCTCGGTGGTCACGATGGCGTCCACGGCCGGCCGGCTGCCCAGCGGCTCCTCCGCCGCGTACGCGGCCGCCAAGGCGGGGGTGCTGATGTACACCCGCCACCTCGCCCTGGAGCTGGCGGGCGCCGGCGTCCGGGTCAACGCCATCGCGCCCGGCGCGGTCCGCACCGAGCGGACGGCCGCCGTGATGCCGCCCGAGGTCCAGGCCGCGGTCGCCGCCGCCCACCCGATCGGACGGCTCGGCGAACCGGAGGACATCGCGTCGGCCACCCTGTTCCTGGCCTCCGCCGCGTCCTCCTGGATCACCGGCCAGACGCTGGACGTCAGCGGCGGCCGGGTCATCGTCTGAGGCCTCCGGCCCATGAGCTCGCCGATCCCCCGCAGCCGCTCGCGGGGGATCGGCGATACTGCCTGTTCACGAGGTGTCCACGGCCGCGCCCGCGGCCGGGGCGAGCATGTGGAGGCGAGCGCCATGAGCCCCCGGGCCTACCGGATGGGACAGCGGCAGTCGGATGTGGACGAGACGCGTGCGCGGATCGTCCGGGCCGCGCGAGATCAGTTGACCGGGGCGGGCACCCTCTCGCTGGACGCGGTGGCCCGGCGGGCGGACGTCGCCCGGGCCACCGTCTACTACCAGTTCGGCTCGAAGCCGGGCCTGCTGGAGGCGGTCTGCGACGCGCTCGCCGCCGAGGGCGGGCTGGCGCGGCTCCCCGAGGCGTTCACCCTCGCCGACCCCTGGGCGGCCGTCGACCGCTTCGTCGGGATCATGGGCGGCTTCTGGGCGGTGGACCGGACCTGCACCCGCCGGCTGCGGGCGCTGGCCGCACTGGACGAGGAGGTGGGCCGGGTCGTCGGCGAGCGCGACGCCCGGCGGCGCGAGGGCGCGCGGGTGCTCGTCGGCCGGCTCGACGGTGTGCCGCAGGACGCGGCGGCGCTGCTGTTCGTCCTCACCGGCTTCGAGGCCTTCGACGCGCTGGCGGGCGAGACGGTCGGCCCGGACGGGGACCTGCGGGAGGCCGTCCCGGCCGCGACGCGGCTGGTGCGGCGCGCCCTGGGGGCGCCCGCGGAAGCTCCGGAGGCGCCGGGAGCTTCCGCGGCTTCCGGGGCTTCGGAGGCTTCGGACTGAGGGGTGCGCGGCGGTGTGCTCCAGGTCACAGCAGAAGTCTCGGTGGGAGCGATGAGTTCCGGTCGGCGTGCCGGTCCAACCTCATGTAAGCCCGCAGCGAGAAACAAGGAGCGCCACCATGCGCATCGTGATCAGTGAGTTCATCAGCCTCGACGGTGTCGTGCAGGCGCCCGGCGGTCCCCAGGAGGACGTCGACGGCGGCTTCGCCCACGGCGGCTGGTCGCACCCGTTCTTCGACCCGGAGGTCATGGGCGCCGCCATCGGCGAGGCGGCGGGCAGGGCGGAGGCGCTGCTGTTCGGCCGCCGCACCTGGCAGACCATGGCCGGTGCGTGGCCCGAGCGGGGCGGCGACCCGTTCGCCGACCAGATGAACGCCTTCCGGAAGTACGTGGTGACCGGGACGCTCGGCGATGACGAGCTGACCTGGAACAACACCGTCCGGATCCCCGGCGGGGACGCCCTCGCCCGGATCCGGGAGCTGCGCGCGACCGAGGGCGGCGACCTCTCCGTCCTGGGGAGCCCCACCCTGGTCCGTACCCTGCTGGCCGAGGGCCTGTTCGACGAGCTCCGGCTGATGATCATGCCGGTCATCCTCGGCGGCGGGAAGCGGATCTTCCCGGAGGACGGTGTGCTGCGCACGCTGGAGCTGGTCTCCACCGTCACCGCCAAGACGGGCGTGCACGTGGCCACCTACCGGCCCGCCGTCCAGGGCTAGCGAGTCTTTGCAAAGTCCCGTCGGACCCGGCGGGACTTTGCAAACACCCCTGCCGCTGCCGCTGCCGCTGCCGCTGCCGTCCGCCGGTCAGCCGGCGGCCGGAGCCCAGCGCGGGTCGCGGCCGGAGGCGGCCAGGGCGCGCTCGAAGAGCGGGGCGGCGGCGGGTACCGCCACCGGGTCGGCGAAGCCATCGTACTGGCGGAACATCTCCGCGAACTCCTCGACCAGCCCGAGCACCAGCCGGGCGAGCTCGTCCGTGACCTCGACCCGCTGGCCGGTGGCCGCGGCGACGTCCCAGCCGTGCACCAGCAGTTCGGCGATCAGCATCCGGGCGATCGCCGTCGCGGGCATGACCGCCCCGCCGCCCAGATCGATCTCCCCCTCCCAGGCCCGCGGATCGGCCCAGGCCGCCACGGCCCGGTCCAGCTGCTTCGCGTAGCCCTCGGCCCAGGCCGGGTCGGCGGTGAAGTCGCGTTCCGTCAGCTCCTGCGGCAGCTGCTCCCGGCGGGCCCGGTGCTCAAGCCCGTGGGAGGTGTAGAGCACCCAGTGGCCGACCAGGGCGCGGGTGTCGAACCCCGTGCAGGGGGTGGGTCCGTCCAGCTGCTCCGCGCGGACGCCGTGGGCGATGCGGGCGGCCTCGGCCGCTGCCTGAGCCATGAGGGGGTGGAGTGCGTGACCGTTCATGGGTCGATCCTGGTTCGCCCACCGGGCCGGGGTCTTGAACAAACGCGACGGCTAGCCTGGTGGGTATGACAGACCTCGGGCGCGGGGTGCTCCACCCCGACCGGGCGGCAGCCGTGATCAGCCTGGACCGGCACGAGCCCGCCCCGGGGCCGGCGCGGGTCGTCGAGTTCTACTGGATGGTGCGCTGGGACCGCCGGGGCCTGCCCGCCTACGAGCAGCAGGTGCTCTCCCACCCCAACGTCCACCTGGTCTTCGAGCCGCCGGCGGCCCGCGTCTACGGGGTCGACCGGTCGCTGTTCGTGCGCCGGCTGGAGGGGGCGGGCCGGGCGCTGGGGGTCAAGTTCCGCCCGGGCGGCTTCCGCTCGTTCACCGACCGCCCGGTGTCCGCGCTCGCCGACCGGTCCGTGCCCGCGGCCGGGATCTTCGGGCCCGAGGTGGACCGGCTGAACGACGTGGTGCTGGAGGGCGTCGAGGACCTCGCCGCGCTGGCCGCCCGGGTCGACTCCTTCCTCCTCGACCGCCTGCCCGCGCCCGATCCGGCCGCGGAGCAGGCCGCCGCGATGGTGGAGCGCATCACCGGGGCCGCCGACCTGCGCCGGGTGGACCAGGTGGCCGAGGAGTTCGGCATCACCGTGCGCAGGCTGCAGCGGCTGTTCGCCGAGTACGTCGGCGCCCCGCCCAAGTGGGTCCTGCGCCGGGCCCGGCTGCACGAGGCCGCCCGCCGCGCCGACCAGGGCGCGGACGTCGACTGGGCGGCGCTCGCGGTGGAACTCGGGTACGCCGATCAGGCGCATTTCACCCGGGACTTCACGGCGGCGGTGGGGACTTCACCGGCCCGCTACGCCGGCGGCGGACGGTAGGGCGCCATCGGCGCGGGATTCCCCGGGCGTTTCCTGTTCCGTGACGAACCATCACGGAATTCGCGGCCCCCGGGCGGGCTTTCGGCTTTCTCCCAGGGACGGGCAACCGAACGGCTGTTCCGCGCCGTCCACCATGTCGTCGGGCATTCGGCCCGGGCGGCACAGGAGCTGGGTACCGGAACGCGATGAATCTGACAGGCACGCCCTTCCTCGTTCTCACGATTGTTCTGTTCGTGGCCTCCATCGCCCTGGCGATGGTGCAGTGGGGCGGCAGATGGGCTTTCCTCGGGCGGGTGGCGGCCGCCGAGCAGCGGCGCGGACCGCTGCGGGTCCTGTCCTACCTGGGGACGGTCCTGCTCTGTCAGTTCACCGCCGTGGCCATGGTCTTCGTCCTGGTCAACAACGAGAACCAGCTCTACGACAGCTGGGGCGACCTGCTGGGCACCTCCAACCATGTCCGGGCCGTCCCCGTGCCGCCGAAGGACGAGGGCCTCGCCGGGGACCGGGCCGCGGCCCCGGCGCCCGGTACCGCCACGCCCGGCGCCTCCGCGGCCCCGGCGGCCACCGCCCCGCCCAAGGTGGCGCAGTCCTTCCACGCCCCGGACTCGGACGCCGTGCCCAGGAACGTGAAGCAGGCCGACCTCAAGGGCAGGCTCTCCGGCGTCGACGGCGAGGTCCTGGTCTGGACGCCCCCGCAGTACGACGATCCCGCGCACAAGGACAGGACCTTCCCGGTCGTCGAGCTGCTGGCCGGCTACCCGGGCGCCTCCAGCGCCTGGTTCGGCGACACCATGGACGCGATCGGCCAGCTCGAACCGCTGATGAAGTCCGGTCAGGTGACCCCGTTCATCCTGGTCGCGCCCCGGGTCACCCTGCTCGGCGGTACCGACACCGGCTGCGCCGACGTCCCGGGCAAGGTCAACGCCGAGACCTGGTTCGCGCGGGACGTCCCGCAGATGATCGTGGACAACTTCCGGGCCGACACCACCCCGGACCGCTGGGCCCTGGCCGGCTACTCGGCGGGCGCCCACTGCGCCTCCCGCCTGGCCCTCGCCCACCCCAACCGGTACCGCGCGGGGATCAGCATGTCCGGCTACAACGACCCGGCGGGCGAGCCCTCCTCGCTGACCGCCAAGGACCGCCGGCTCCGGGAGACCTCCAACCCGCTCTACCTCCTCACGCACGCCCCGACCCCGCCGAACGTCGCGCTCTACGTGTCCGGGAAGCGGGGCGACGGGCTGGAGGACGCGACCGCACTCCAGCAGGCGGCGAAGAGCCCGACCACCGTGACCCCGGTCGAGACCACCGGCCCGCACCTGACGTCGACGTGGAAGCCGCTGGTCGTCCCGGCCTTCAGGTGGCTGACGGGGATCATCGCGCCCCGGTAGGCCTCCCCGGCCTCCCCTGTCTCTCCGACCTCTCCAACCTCTTCGGAAATAGCGGTGCCATCGCGGCGGAACCTGGGACCATCCCCGCATGGAGATCCGTCGTATCACCCAGGTCGAGGCCGTCGAGGCGGCCGGGCACCTCTTCGACGCCCCCCCTCGGCGGGGGGCGACCGAGCGGTTCCTGGCGGACGAACGACACCACCTGCTGATCGCCTACCTGGACGACGTCCCGGCGGGCATGGTCAGCGGTGTCGAGATGACGCACCCGGACAAGGGCACCGAGCTGTTCCTGTACGAGCTGGGCGTGGACGATTCGTTCCGCGGCCGCGGCGTTGGCCGGGCCCTGGTGTCGGCGCTCGCGGACCTGGCGCGGGAGCGCGACTGCTACGGCATGTGGTCGATCACCGAGGAGGACAACGAGGCGGCCCTGGCGACGTACGGCCGCGCCGGAGGCGTACCGGAGGAGGGCCTGGTGGCGCTCGTCTGGGACTTCGACCAGGTATAGCCCCCGGCAGCCCCGTGCTACCTGCCGGCCGCGCGGCTGGTGGCCTCCCAACCGGCCCAGTCCGCCTTGCGCCGGTCCGCCGCCTGCTGGGCGACGTCGTACATGGCGCCGCCGAGGACCAGCCGCAGCGGCGGCTCGTCGCTGTCCACCAGGGCGAGGAGGGCGCGCGCGGCGTCGGCCGGGTCGGAGTCCTCCGCGTCGCCCCACATCTCGGCGAGCGCGGCGTGCAGCGGTTCGTAGGCCTCGTGGCGGGGCTCGGTGCGCATCGCGGTGTAGAGGCCGGTGGTGTAGCCGCCGGGCTCGACGATGCTCACCCTGATGCCGAACGGCGCGACCTCCTGGGCGAGCGCCTCGCTCATGCCCTCCAGCGCCCACTTGCTCGCGCTGTACAGGCCGGTGGTGGCGAAGCCGATCACGCCGCCGATGCTGGAGATCTGGATGATGTGTCCGCTCTGCTGGGCGCGCAGGTGGGGGAGGACGGCCTGGGTGACCCAGAGCGCGCCGAAGAAGTTGGTCTCCAGCTGGGCGCGGGCGTCGTCCTCGGTGAACTCCTCGACGGTGCCGCTCGCCATGATGCCCGCGTTGTTGACGACGACGTCGAGCCGGCCGAACGCGGCGGCGGCCTTGTCGACGGTGGCGCGGACGGCCTCGCGGTCGGTGACGTCGAGGGGGAGGACGACCAGGCGTCCCGGGTGCTCGGAGGCGGTGGCGTCGAGCGGGGAGGTCCGGCGGGCGGTGGCCACCACCCGGTCGCCGGCGGCGAGTGCGGCGCGGGTGAAGGCGAGGCCGAGGCCGCTGGAGGCTCCGGTGACGAGCCAGACGCGGTCGGTGGTGTTTCGGGTCATCGTCGTGGCCTTTCGGTGGTCCAGTGGCTGAACGAGACGTATCGTCTCGCGAGCTCCACTCTGATGCCTCGCCGGGCCGATGTCAATACGAGACGTATCGTCTCGCCACTTTTTCTCGGCCCCGGCGCACCGACGGCCCGAGGCGCCCCGGCGGCCGGACCCGCCCCCGCCCCGCACGCGAACAGGGCGGCGCACTCCGACGCGGTGTCGGTGTGCGCCGCCCTGGGGCGGTGCGGATTGCGGGAGGCGGCCCGCGTGGTCATGGCGGTTACTTCGGGTCGCGGTTGAACGTCGAGGTCGACCAGCGGTAGCCGAGCGCCGCGAGGGCCAGGCACCAGGCGACGGCGAGCCAGCCGTTGTGGCCGATCTCCGTGCCGAGCAGCAGGCCGCGCAGCGTCTCGATGGCGGGCGTGAACGGCTGGTACTCGGCGACCGGCTGGAACCAGCCCGGCATGGAGTGGATCGGGGTGAAGGCGCTGGACAGCAGCGGCAGCAGGATCAGCGGCATCGCGCTGTTGCTGGCGGCCTCGGCGTTCGGGCTGATCAGGCCCATCCCGACGGCGATCCAGGTCAGTGCCGTGGCGAACAGCACCAGCAGCCCGAACGCCGCGAGCCACTCCAGGGCGGTGGCGTCCGTGGAGCGGAAGCCGATGGCCACGCCGACCGCGCCCACCAGGACGACGCTGGCGACCGACTGCAGCACGCTGCCCACGACGTGCCCGACCAGGACCGACGGGCGGTGGATCGCCATCGTGCGGAAGCGGGCGATGATGCCCTCGTTCATGTCGGTGGCGACGGACACCGCGGTTCCGACCACGGTGCTGCCGATGGTCATCAGCAGCAGGCCCGGGACGACGTACGCGATGTAAGCGGAGCGGTCCGCGGCGCCGCCGCCGATGCCCGCGCTCATCGTGTCTCCGAAGATGTAGACGAAGAGCAGCAGCAGCATGATCGGGGTGAGCAGCAGGTTCAGCGTGAGCGACGGGTAGCGCCGGGCGTGCAGGAGGTTGCGGCGCAGCATCGTGTTCGAGTCGCGCAGGGCGAGGGAGAGGGCGCTCATCGGACTGTCTCCTTGGACTGGTTCGGGACGGTGGCGGTGGTGGTGGCGCCGGTGGCACCGGCGGCGGCGGTGTCGGTGAGGGCGAAGAACACGTCGTCCAGGTCGGGGGTGTGGACGGTCAGTTCGTTCGCCTCGATGCCGGCGGAGTCCAACCGGTCGAGGATGGCGCGCAGTTCGCGCTGGCTGCCGTCGCTGGGGATCTGCAGGGCGAGCGCCTCGTCGTCGCGGGTGGCCTCGGGCAGGGCGGTGGCGGCGTGCCGGTAGGCGGCCGGGTCGGCGAACCGCAGTCGGACGTGTCCGCCGGGGACGAGGCGCTTGAGCTCCTCGGCGGTGCCCTGGGCGGCGATCCGGCCGTCGTTCAGGACGGCGATGCGGTCGGCGAGTTCGTCGGCCTCCTCCAGGTACTGGGTGGTGAGGAAGACGGTGGTGCCGCCGGAGACCAGCTCGCGGATGATCCCCCACATGGTGTGGCGCGAGCGCGGGTCGAGGCCGGTGGTCGGCTCGTCGAGGAAGATGATCCGTGGGCTGCCGACCAGCGTCATGGCGATGTCCAGGCGGCGCTTCATGCCGCCGGAGTAGCTGGCGGCGGGCTTCTTCGCGGCGTCCACCAGGTCGAAGCGCTCCAGCAGTTCGGCGGCGGTGCGCCGGCCCTCGCTGCGGGACAGGTGGTGCAGGTCCGCCATGAGGAGCATGTTCTCCTCGCCGGTGATCAGGCCGTCGACGGCCGAGAACTGGCCGGTGACGCCGATCGCGGCGCGCACCGCCTGCGGGTCGGTGGCAAGGTCGTGCCCGCCGACGTACAGCTCGCCGGCGTCGGCGGAGACGAGGGTGGAGAGGATCTTGACGGCGGTGGTCTTGCCGGCGCCGTTCGGGCCGAGGAGGGAGAAGATCGTGCCCTCGGGGACGGCCAGGTCGATACCGTCGAGGACGACCTTGTCGCCGTAGGACTTGCGCAGCCCGTTCGCCGCGATGGCCAGGTTGGTCATGGGAGGTGCTCCTTCGGAGGCTGCGGACGGTGGCGTCCGGCGGACGTAACGGCTAGAGGCTGCGGGCGGTGATGTTGCCGTAGGCGGTGGTCGCGTGGATGTTCAGGTCTGCGGCGCCGTCGGTGTTCCGGAGGGTGTTGTGGATCCGGCCGTAGGAGGTGCCGGCGTCCAGCGAGGCGGAGGCTCCGCGGGCGGCGCCGACGGCGATCTCGCCGTACTCGGTGCGCAGCGTGACCGTGCCGCGGACGGCCTCGGTGATGTGGAGGTCGCCCTTCTGGGTGCTGAGCTCGGCGGTGCCGCTCAGGCGGCCGATCGCGATGTCGCCGGCCTGGAGGGTGAGGTGGGCGCTCGCGGCCTCGTCGAGCTTGACCGAGCTCTGCGCGGCCTCGAAGGCGACGTCACCGAGCCGTCCGACGCCGCGGAGGTCGGCGCTGGCCGCCTTCGCCTCGATCCGGGAGCCGGCGGGCAGCTGGACCGTCACCTCGACGGAACCGGAAGCGCCGAGGTACTGGTTCTTCGCCGTGGCCTCGATCCGCAGGACGCCGTCGCGGTACTCGATCGTGGTCTGCTCCGCCGCCTTCACGTCGCGGCCCTTCGCGGCGTTCGCCGGCAGGACCTCGACCACGGTGTCGGCGCGGTCGGCGGCGATGAACCGGATGCGCCCCGCGGGGATGTCGAGGACGGTGGCGATCGGGGCGGGGGTGGCGAACTTCTGCATCGTGCTCTCCTGTGTGCTCGTCGTTTCTGACGAGGGAAAAGCTACGTTGCATTCCAAGTCCGTGCAATGGATTCGTTGCGCAGAATGTGCATCACTGCAGCTCATGGGACCAATATCGTTGCGATGGTCTCGAATCAAATGCAATGACAAGGGGTGTGGTCGTTGCAATGAATTGGGAGCGAACGCTATGCTGAGGCCACCACGGACCACGAAGGAGACCACGATGCCGGGAGGCAGACTCACCCAGCAGGAACGCCAGCAGATCGCGCTGGGGGTGGCCGACGGCCTCGCCTACGCGGAGATCGCCAGACGTCTCGACCGTCCGACCTCGACCGTCACGCGCGAGGTCATGCGCAACGGCGGCCCCACCGCCTACCGCGCCGACCTGGCCCACCGCGCCACCGAGCGCCGGACCCACCGGCGCAGGCAGGCCGCACCCCGGGGGCCGGCGTCCTCCCCGCAGACCCACGGGCGCGACGCCGAGGCCGTGCGCGAGTTCGAGGAAACGTTCACCACGCTCCTGATAGCGTCCGGCATGCCCAAGATGATGGGCCGGGTGATGGCCTGCCTCACCCTCACCGATGCCGGCAGCCTCACCGCGTCCGAACTCGCCCAGCACCTCCAGGTCAGTCCGGCGTCCATCTCCAAGGCGATCATGTTCCTCGACGCCCAGGGCCTGGTCCGCCGGGAGCGCGACGAGCGCCGCCGCGAGCGCTATGCCGTCGACGACGACGTCTGGTACCAGTCGATGATGGCCAGCGCCCGCTCCACCGCCCAACTCGTCGAGATCGCACGGGAGGGCGTCGGCATCCTCGGCGGGGCCACCCCGGCCGGTAACCGTCTGGAGAACATCGCCCGCTTCCTCGACTTCGTCAGCGAGAGCATCACCCGCGCCGCCGAGCAGGCCCGGGAGATCCTCCATGTGAAGCCCGAGACGCCCGCGGACGACACCGCCGAGCCGGAGGCGGATGGCGAGCCGTCCTCGTAGTCGGCCCGGTCGGCCCGGCTGTCCCGGCAGGCGGACTCCGGGCCGACCGTCCTCTGGTCCGATGTGGCCGGCGCCGTACGGGCGCCGGCCACAGGTGTTCGCCGATAAGGCCTTGCGCGTGCCAAGCGGATTGCGATCATGGGGTGGAGGAGGGCGGGGTCGGGGTGTGGGTGCGGCCCGGCCGGCCCGCCGCGCTGGTGGCAGCACCATCACATCCCGAAAGAGGTCATCCGACATGGCAGTTGAGATATCCCAGGCGGCGCGTGAGGCCGGGCGGGCCGAGGGCCTGGTGGCGGCGCAGGAGAAGGCGATCGCGCTGTTCGCCGAGATGGAGGCCCGCGGCCTGGTCGCCCCGGGCGTCGGCGAGCGGGAGGTCAGCGACCGGATCCGCGACCTGGCCAACGAGCTGTTCGGTACCACCAAGCACTGGCACAAGCGCATCATCCGCTCCGGGCCGAACACCCTGGCGCCGTACAAGGACAACCCGCCGGACCGGATCATCGGTGCGGACGACATCGCCTTCGCCGACTTCGGGCCCATCTTCGAGGAGTACGAGGCCGACTTCGGGCGGACGTACGTCTTCGGCGAGGACGCCGAGAAGCACCGGCTGGCGCAGGACCTCCCGCGGATCTTCGACGCCGGGCGGGCGTTCTTCGCCGCGCACCCGGACATCACCGGCGCGCAGCTGTACGCGGAGGTCGACCGCCTTGCCACCGAGGCGGGTTGGGCGATCGGCATCTGGCACGCGGGCCACCTGGTCGGGGAGTTCCCCCACGAGACCAACGACGGCGCCAAGTCGGAGTCGTACATCACGCCGGAGAACCACAACCCGCTGCGCCGGACGGACCGGACGGGTGCGGTCTGCCACTGGATCCTGGAGCTGCACCTGGTCGACAGGGAGCGCGGTTTCGGCGGTTTCTACGAGCAGCTGCTGGACCTCGGGTGACGGCTGGTCTTCGCGGCGCGGCCCCCGCTCGCTGAGCGGGGGCCGGTCGACTCCTCCAAGGTCTGGGGAAACCCGCTGGTCAGAGGGGGCCGGGCAGCGATGTCCGAAGCGGGGCGGGGTGCTCCGAGGCACTCTGGTACCCCTGGAACAACTCTGACACCATCTCAGCCGAGATGATCAGACAAGTAAGCCGATGGTCATCTCACCTGCATCAACGTAGTCGTAGAGCGTCGAGATGATCTGAGGCTGAAATGAAGACCTTACGGAACCGCATCCCGCATCTGCTGGCGGCCGTGCTCCTCCTGCTGGGCGTGATGACCGCCGCCGGTGCGCAGGCGCAGGCGGCCCCGCAGCGGGTCACCGCCAGTACCACCGTCTGCTCCAACTCCCCCATCCCGGCGGGGTGGGTGATCACCTGGTCGTACAGCAGCAGCAGCTGTCCCGGCACCGGAGTCGCCTACAGCATCACCGACTCGACCGGGCTGACCAGCATTGGCGTGTGTTCGATGACGCCGATCCCGCCGGGGTGGGTGATCACCTGGTCGTACAGCAGTAACAGCTGTGCCGGTACCGGGGTGGGTTACACGATCAACAACACCGCCAACGCCACGAGCATGAGCGTGTGTTCGATGACGCCGATCCCGCCGGGGTGGGTGATCACCTGGTCGTACAGCACCAACAGCTGCGTCGGCACCGGGGTGGGTTACACGATCAACAACACCGCCAACGCGACCAGCATGAGCGTGTGTTCGATGACCCCGATCCCGCCGGGGTGGGTGATCACCTGGTCGTACAGCACCAACAGCTGCATCGGTACCGGTGTCGGCTACACGATCAACAACACCGCCAACGCCAGCAGCATGAGCGTGTGTTCGATGACGCCGATCCCGCCGGGGTGGGTCGTCACCTGGTCGTACAGCACCAACAGCTGCGTCGGCACCGGCGTCGGCTACACGATCAACAACACCGCCAACCTCACCGGCGCCGACGTGTGCTCCTTCTCGCCGATCCCCACCGGCTGGGTCGTCACGAGGTCGTACAGCACCAACAGCTGCGTCGGCAGCGGCATGGCCTACTCCATCCGCAAGGCCTGACCGTCCACCGTCGGCTCGGCCGGATCCCCTGAAGCGTGCTCGGGGTTCCTGGCTCTGACCTGATGGACGGGCGTTGCGCGGCCCTCGCTCACCGAGCGGGGGCCGCGCTCGTTTGCAGCCGAGGAGTGGGGAGTCGGGGGGGGCGACGTCCCCCACCCCGGGGGGTGACGCCGGGGGGGGCGGGGCGACACGGCGCCCCAGCGCCGCCGCGGCGGCTGGGTCTGATAAACAGCA